>JASLRF010000509.1 GCA_030744095.1 Pirellulaceae bacterium
GACCAGAGGGGCGAGGTACTGGATTGCGGCTGTAGCATCGGGTGGATTGGAGTAGATGACTGCATAGTCATATGCCACACCCAATTCAATGAGGATGCGCATGCCACAGGGAAACTCAAATGCCCAACTGTGTTCTTTTCCGCCAGCCGTGCGGGTGGAATCGGTCTCGACAAAATGGGCAGCGCCCAGTACGTCACAACTATCAGCGAGTGTGATTTGCGCTGACGCCACCATCCACGGAACAAGTCTCGCGGGAAATGGAATTGGTGTGGCGTTTGGCAAGCTCACGTCTCTGATCCGCCAACGGGTTCGCACGCCCGACGCCGACGGACCATCTGTCAAGTCTCCCGGACATGCTTAAACAGCATTGTTACTTCCCAGACCTTCACAGGCAACGGCGTATTCGCCATGGATGGCGAATCTCTGCGGGCGTGCGGTGTTGGGCGGCTTGCGACCAGCGTCAGGTTTGATCTCCGTTGGAATCCTCCGGTGGGTCACGGCGGGGATCGAGTGGGCCACCAATCCAAATGTTGACGCCAAGGAATCCAAGAGCGCCGAATGCCGCGAGTCCATATCCAACGTAGTCAGCCCGAAGACCGCTAATTTCCCAGCGATCACCAAGGTAGATCAGCCAGCCAGCAACGGACAAAAGATAAACCTGCCACGCGAGCCGCTCTTGTCGGCGATTCTTCGCGCGCGTCAAGAACGGCAGCAAGACAAGAAATGCGACGACAATGGGCAGAAAGTCCCACATTCAATTGAGTTCGCCCAACGGGTTGTGTGGCCGACGCCGCCCCTGATCGAAGCGAAAGACGTTGGCCAGCCAAAAGATTATACAACAAGACCTCGCGTGGAATGAAGAAGGAAGGCGTTTGCGGCATGGATGCCGCAACTCTGCGGCCACACATTGTTAGGCGACCACGGTCAAATCCCAAGTGCTTCGCACATCGCGTCGTATTCACTGTCGATTTTGGCGGCAAGTTCTGCGCATGTGAAAAAGTAGAGGTCAGGGGCGTCGATGTCATCCATGAAAACACGAACGACCAGTGATGTTTCGGCACCATTCACGACAATTGTCAAAGTAGTTTCCCGTTCCTGTTCGACCGATGTGCTTGCGACGAATTCAGCAAGGGTATCAACGTCGGCGTCGGTGAATCCGGATTCAATATGCGGCTGCAATCGAGCCAAGAATGGGCGCACGTTTTCGAGGTCGAAGTTCATCGAAGATTCGGTCAGGCCATCGCGTTCGGACATAGAATCTCCATTTGTGGTTTTGGTGTTGGGCTGCGAACAACTGCAGGACAGGGCCAGCAGTAGCACGAGGATCAGCTTGTAGCTGTTCACGGTAGTGGTCGCCTAACGGGGCGCATGCCCGACGCCGCCCCGAACGAAGCGGAAAACGTCGAGCAACCAAAGACCATTATAAAACCCGGCGGTTGGAAGTGAATCCGAAGGCGTCCGCCGCATGGATGCGGCGGCTCAGCGGGCATGCGCTGTTGGGCGACGAACGCGCAAAAAGTCATCCCGAACAGCTACGAGTAATACACGTCGACGACCTCGGATTTGGGAAGTGCTTGTCGAATACGGCGGAATTCCTCTTCTGAGCAATCTGGTTGCGCCAGAATCAGATACGAGGGAGCCAAGAACCGCAGGTCGTCGAGCACGTCATCCGTTAACGGAAAACTCTCAACTACCACGGCATCGAGTCCGTAGAACCAAGCGTCTCCTGTGAACGACTTCAACCATGCAGGCATTGGCGAGTAGTTGCCCCATTCGCGGTAAAAAGTCAGGTCAGCTTGGTCGTCAGTCAGGTATTCGTAAGATATGAAGCAGC
>JASLRF010000510.1 GCA_030744095.1 Pirellulaceae bacterium
TTCTCGGGCGTCTTTTTGGTCACGAAACCGGTCAACGATTTCCCCGTGGATGTGATGACGTTGAACGTCTCGTAACCCTTGCGAATCTCTTTTGATGGACGCAAGATCGCGTCTATCAGGTGAACGTCGGTTGTCTGTGGCGGCGCTGCCGCAAGGTTGGGGCCCAGCGTGGTCTGGCCAGTTGCTGACTTATGACATTTGGTGCAGGCCATGTATTGTTGGTAAAACAGGATGGCGCCCCGCGTTGCGTCACCGTGTTGCCGCGCAGCGGTGGCCAGGTCCACGGGATCTTCGGCCAGTAGCCGCTGTTCCAGCGATTGGGCCTCGGTAGACGAAAATGCGGTCAGCGACAGGATCAACGTCAGGATTGCCAAAGTGATTCTGCAGGACATGAGATCTTTCAGGTGAGGCGAACAAGTTTGCGATTCGCACGATTATTCATTATTCGAGAGGAGTCCGATACCGCATGAGCCATCAAACAATGAAAACGTGGTACGGTCTTTTCGTCACGATACTAACGATTCTAATCGGGACTACGGCCGCACGCTGCAGGGCTGACGAATCACGTCCGCCGAATATCATCTTCCTGCTCGCCGACGACTTGGGCTGGAACGGGCTCGGTTGCTACGGCAGCGACCTGCATCCGACACCGAACTTGAACCGTCTGGCCGAACGAGGCGTTCGATTTACCAACGCGTACTCGGCTTGCACCGTCTGTTCGCCAACCCGTGCCGCTGTCCTATCGGGCAAATACCCAGCCCGGCTGCATCTGACCGATTGGATTCGCGGCCAGAATCGCCCACGGGCGCGATTGAAGATTCCGGATTGGACGATGCATCTTGAACATCGCGAAGTCACCGTCGCCGAAGCTGTTGGCCCGGCTGGCTACGCAACAGCCCACATCGGCAAGTGGCACTTGGGGAACAACGAGCATTCACCGGAAACTCAAGGATTCGATGTCAACATCGGCGGCACGGCCGCTGGTTCGCCGCCCGGTGGCTACTTCCTGCCAAATCGGCTCGATCTGCCCGGCGCGACCGAGGGCGACTATCTCACGGATCGACTGACCGACGAAGCGTTGCAACTGATTACTGATTGGAAATCCAGACCCTTCTTCATCTATCTGGCGTATTACACAGTGCATACGCCGATCCAGGGCAAGCCGGAACTTGTCGAACATTACCTGAACCAACTTGAACGTGCCGGCAATCCGCCGACGAGCGTTCACACCAATCCAACCTACGCAGCGATGGTGCACAGTTTGGACGAGAGCGTCGGGCGGATCACGGCCAAATTGAATGAACTTGACTTGTTTCAGAATACGGTGGTCATTTTCACCAGCGATAATGGCGGACTCTCTCATCGAATGGGCAAGCCGACGGGGATCACTCGAAATAACCCGCTCCGTCGCGGAAAAGGCGCGGCGTACGAAGGGGGTGTGCGTGTTCCTTTGATCGTTGCTGGGCAGAATGTGAACCACCGACGTGAATGTGCACGGCCCGTTACGTCGGTAGACTTCTATCGGACCATTTTGGAACTGACAGCAGCGAGCGGTGATGCCGCGCATAATCGCAATGTGGATGGCGTCAGCCTCGTGCCGCTGTTCCGCGACGAGACCGCGGAGCTCGACCGCGATTCCATTTTTTGGCACTACCCGCACTATCACGCCGGCGGGGGCAGCCCCTATGGTGCCGTGCGGCGCGGTGATTGGAAGTTAATCGAATTCTACGAAGACCAGCACGTCGAACTGTA
>JASLRF010000511.1 GCA_030744095.1 Pirellulaceae bacterium
ATTCTCGCCAGATGGGAACTGGTTGGCGTCGTGCAGTGATGATAGACGCGTACGTATCGCATCAGTCAACGGCAGCGACGAGTTTATGTTCCCCCGTGGTACGGCCAAGGTGATGTCCGTGGCGTTCGTTGGACCAAATCGTCTGGCCACCGGTGGCAGCGACAATGTCATTCGGATCTGGGATCTCGATACGCGACAGGAAGTGGCGAAACTTTTTGGACACACGGGGTCGGTGATGGCGCTGGTCTACCGCGGTGAAACGTTGATCTCGGCGGGCTTCGATGCCACCGTGCGGATCTGGCGACTCCAAAATAGTGCTACCCGCGAAGTGCAGACTCCATCGGTTCGAATCGGAAGAACGGAAATCTTCGAGAATCGTTAGTCGCTCACAGCGTCAGGGTTGATTTTGATGAACGAAGAAGTGAAGAAGCTGCCAAACAGCGTTGAAGACAATCCACGCAATTGGCGAATTCCCAAACAACTTCGAAACAACACCGCCATTTGGCAGAGATAGTTTTCACACGGAGGTGAATCGTGGGGTTGCTGGCAAAGCTGTCGCGTCTGGCTAGGCGAGGTCGAAAAGTAGAACGATCATCGAAGCAGATTGTGAATCACGGTTCATTGCGCCGATGTTTCTTCGAGACGATGGAGCCGCGTCGTATGCTCGACGCCGATCCGCTGCAAATCGGAGCCACTTACTTTGAGGAAGACCTTGGGGGAGACCAGCATGGCGACACTTTCGAGATCACTTTTCAAGGCGGGGCGGCCAATACTGAATTGACGCGGCTGATCATTGATGGAGACCAAGGCACGCCGGGAATGGGCCAGGGCGACATGATCTTTGATACCGAACCGGGCGGTCTAGGCGCTGATGAGTCTCTGCCGTTTACACTGCTCGAGCTTACCAGCCAGGACCCGAGTGCCGGCGTGACAGCAACGGTTGCTGACGGTGGGCATCAGTTGGTCGTGGATCTGGTCGGCTTTCAGGCTGGCGACCATCTAGTGTTCAGTATTGACGTCGATGAAGTCGAAGGCTTTGATCCGCAGCAAACCAATTTGGAACTGGTAAATGACGAACTGGACCCGATCGCTTCGGGCGTCGAGTTCCAGGGATCGCTGTTGCGGGCCGAGTTTACAGCAGACCGCTATTTCGATGTCTCAGGCTCGGCGACGTTTCGTAATCGGTACGACGACGCCTTGGTGGCCAGTGGATTGGACCTGCCGGCGGACGACAGTGGCGGAAAACGCGATCGGTCTGATGGGGCCTTCGTCGAACTGCACCAACAGATAATGCCCGTGACGGTTTCTGGAACGGTTTACTTGGATCAAGATGTCGACTTGAATCAAGACGCCGGCGATCCCGGCATCGCCAATGTCGAGCTACAACTGTGGCAACAAGTTGGTGGTTCCTACGAGTCGACAGGCCTTACGACGCAAACTGACGCCAATGGCGATTACGAGTTTGGCTTGGAGCTGGATCTGAGACCTGGCGTCTACCAGGTTCGTGAAGTTCAGCCGAATGGACTGTTCAGCGTTGGCGCAGTTGCCGGTTCCGTGGATGGCAGACCGGTGGGTGTCGTCGGCGGAGACCCCGATGTGTTGACGAGCATCGCGATACCGTTGGGCGACCAACATGCGATCGACATGGACTTTGCCGAGGCCGGGCCGTCGTCAATCAGCGGTAACGTACACCTGTCTGACGACGACGGCAATTGCTTTGGCAACACGACAGACCAGGTGCCGCTGGCCGGCGTCGTCTTGCGCCTTCTGGACGCGCAGGGAAATCAGATTGAAGAAACGACAACGAACTCCGACGGCGATTACCTGTTCGATAATCTTCGCCCTGGCGTCTATTCAGTGGTGGAAGTGCAACCGGCTGGACTCCTCAACGGCGGTGAACATCTGGGGACGGTCGCCGGCAGCACGGTTGGTTTATCTGAACAAGACGCCTTTCGCCAGATCGGATTGGCATCGAATCAGGCGGGCATCAACTTTGATTTTTGCGAACACCAACCGGCGTCACTGGCTGGAAATGTATTTCATGACTTCAATGATGATGGCGTCCGCGATGCGGACGACGAGCCGATCGCCGATGTGTCGGTCGAACTTCGGAACGAGGCCGGTGCGGCGAGCGCCTTCGCACAGACGAAGAGCGACGGCAGCTACCAGTTTCAGAACTTGCTGGCGGGCACCTACACGGTTGTCGAAGTTCAGCCGTCCGGATGGACCGACGGACATGACATTGCCGGCACCGTTGCGGGCCAGCGCCGAGGTGTCGTTACAAACGATCGCATCGGCACAGTGGTTCTAAAACCGGGTGATGCCGGAATCGACTACGATTTCGGCGAGATTCAACTGTCCAGTATTTCTGGTCTCGTCCACACGGACCCCAATCGCAACTGCGTATTCGATGCCGATGATAGGCCGCTGGCCAACGTCAGCGTCGAGCTTCTGGATAGGGACGGCAAGATCCTGTCAACACAGCCGACCAGGAATGACGGTTCATACCAATTCGACGGCCTGCGGCCAGGAACTTATTCGGTACGCGAGATTCAGCCTCGAGGATACCTTGAAGGTGGACAACGCGTCGGCACAATCGACGGTGTGACGATCGGGTCGGAGGCTTTGAACCTGCTGAGTGGAATTGCGATGAGTTCCGGTCAGTCTGCCATCAATTTCAACTTCTGTGAGCACCTGCCGGCGTCGCTGGAAGGCTCGGTGTTTCACGATGCCAATGACAACGGCATACTCGAAACCGGCGAATCCTCGATTTCCAATGTTGTGATTGAGCTGCAAACGGGCGCCGGCACGTTGGTAGCCACCACGACGACCGGCAGCGACGGCAGCTACAAGTTCCAGAAGCTGTTGAGCGGAACCTACTCGGTTGTGCAAACTCAACCCAACGGCTGGATAGACGGACAAGATTCGGCAGGCTCTGTCGCGGGTCAGACCCGCGGAGTCGCCACAAACGACCGGATTGGCAACGTTGTTCTACAACCGGGCGACATGGGCATCGACTACGATTTTGGCGAGATTCAATTGGCCAGTATCACTGGTTTTGTACACACTGATCCCAACCGCAACTGTCTGTTCGATGAAGGTGACTCGCCGCTGTCCAACGTCATCGTCGAGTTACTGGACGCCGATGGCAACGTGGTGGCAACGCGTAAGACGGCCGACGACGGTTCGTATCGGTTTGACGCTCTCCGCCCTGGTGTGTATTCGGTGCGGGAGATTCAGCCCGACGGGCTATTCCACGTTGGCCAGCGCGCCGGAAACCGAGGCGGTGACATTCGCGTTGATGACGTGATTGGCCAGATCATGATTCTCTCTGGCGACGAATTGGTCGGTTACACTTTTTGCGAAGCTCCCCCGTCGCAATTGTCTGGATATGTCTTCCAAGATGGCGACGCCATTGAAACCAAAGACGGAAAGCTCCTGGCGAACTTGGCCGAGCTGCGCGACGGGATTCGCACACCGGACGATACGCCCATCGCTGGTGTCGTCATTGAATTGCGCGACGGTCTGACGGGCGTTGTCATTGATGCCAGCGAAGCACTACCTGGCCTCTATGAGCCCGGACCGATCAGGGCGACGACCGACGCGAACGGCTTCTACGAATTCGCTGGATTGCGAGGTGGCAGCTACGCAGTCTACGAAATGCAACCCAGTGGATTCGCTGACGGGATCGATGTGGCCGGCACGACGACGGGAACCGCGTTTAATGTCGGTGGACCAGTCTTCGAGTTTATTATTTCGCAGCTGACTCAGGATCCCAAGAACGACGCGATTGTCCGAATTCCCCTGGGAATTGGAGCGAGATCGTTAGAGAACAACTTCAGCGAAATCGTGGTTCTGACAACCCCAGATCCACCGATCTTCTTTCCACCTCCAACACCCATTCCACCAACTTCGATTCCCCCCGTGTCGTCTCCGCCACGATTGGTCGTACCCGCGATCATCAACCCAGTCGTTCGAAATGTCCAGGTCACCTACGTTGGTGGAATCGACTTCAGCCTTCAATTCACTTGGCATCTAAGCGTCATCGACGCAGGCACGCCTCGTGATCCTGCGTCGGCGACACCCTACAATGCGATGCTGTGGAGTACGAGCGAATTCCTCAATACTAACCGCTGGAACACACAGTTGCTGCGGGAAGGGCACTGGCAACACATCTATGGCGAAGACGGCGTCGACATATCTTCTCCCAGATCGGACTTCGGCATTGAAGGCGCGACCCCCATCGTCGGCGACTTCAACGGTGACGGCGTCGATGAACTGGGCGTCTTCTATCTTGGCGAGTGGTTCATCGATCTGAACGGTAACGGTATTTGGGATGAGGAAGATCTCTGGGCGCGGCTGGGGACGGAAAATGACTTGCCCGCCACGGGCGACTGGAATGGCGATGGCAAGGACGACATCGGGATCTTCGGTCCAGAATGGGCTGGAGATGAAAACGCGCTGCGTCATGAACCCGGTCTTCCAGACGCGCAGAATCTGACACGTGGCAGGCCAAAGAACGTCCCACCTAGCCTGCTCGATGCGACGGACGGACAACGCCTGATGCAGTTACACAAGAATGGTACTCGCCGAGCCGACGTGATCGACCACGTACTGCGATTTGGCGCTAACGGCGTTTATCCTGTCGCAGGTGATTTCAATGGAGACGGAATTCGCAATATAGGCGTCTTTCGAGACGGCTTGTGGTGGCTGGATCTAGATGGCGATGGCCGCTGGACGGATCGCGATGTTCAGTTCGAGTTTGGACAGGCTTCAGACCTGCCGGTCGTCGGCGACCTAGACGGCAATGGGATCGAAGAAATCGGTGTCTATCGTGACGGCAAATGGCTGCTGGACACCAACGGTAATCACATGCTGGACGCCCATGATCGAGTGTTCGAAATGGGTGGTGAGCGCGACATACCCGTAATGGGCGACTGGAACGGCGATGGAATTGACGATCCGGGCATCTATTCAGAACAAATCGATCCAGATCGCGACGCCGCGTAGCACACCTGGACACTGGATAGGCTTGAACACTGGGAATCGCGGATTTCAGGATCTGCGGAATTGCTTGCCCGGCGGGATCATCACGCACCAGTGGTTTCCATCGCCGGAACTACGTCGCTAACGCTCCTTGTTACCGGCCGGCGCGAAAATCAACAGGCCTTTAAAAGGCTCTGAGCTGCACTATTTCAGCACGGATGTCGGCAATCTCTTGCTCCAGTCGAGCCACTTCGCCGGGTTCGTCGTCCTGTTGTTTTGCACCGGCGAGTTGCTGCTGCAGTTTCTGAATCTTCTGATTGGCCTTGTCCAGCTTCTTTTTGATTTTCTTATCCATGGGCAAACCGAGTAGATTCTTGAATCAGAGTCGAATTGCCAGTAGAATCGGCAATTCATGACGGTTTCTGAATCTACCTTATTCGTTGATCGGAAGATCCATACCGGATTTCACGAAAGCTTTGCTGATTGCAAGCTGGTCGAGCCTGAATAGGGTGCCTGGGACGTCTTTGCCGTTCGTTCGACTGTCTTCAGCAGTCCCGCCAGGCAAACAATGGCCACAGCAAGAAACAGATTGACGGTCAGCCAACTCCGCTCTTTCTGCCGCAGCTTCTCTGCCAACCGACTGCGGCCGGACAACGCGGCTGACAGGAAAAACACCAAGAAAACAAGCAGGAACTTAATGACAAACACCATGTGATATTGGCGCGGCAATTCGTATTGCTTGACCAACAGGATGAAATTGGTGAAGCCGCTGATCAGCAGTAATCCGCTAGATATCACCACCAGCTTGGACCAACGTCGACGAAAGGCACTCGTAAACTCCAGCGCTGCGTTTTCCGCCATGGCCGGTACGTAGGCACATCGCATGAGTATCACACCACCTACCAGTGTGATCGCACCGAGAATATGTATCCATCGAAGTACTAGTTCCGCTGAGAACATGGTGAACCATCTTGAAGGTCTGAAATGACTTGATGTGAAGGTACCGATGGTAGCGCCGACATTGGATATTGTCTAGCAGTCTGCTGGTTTTCGCCAGACCGTGGTACAACACCCAAAACCGGTGGATTTCTCGCGCCACACGTTGTGGGCTGGCCATACGCTGTGGATTGGTCTACGTGGTGGGCTGGTCTCCCGACTCACATTGTGGACTGGTCTCCCGACCAGCCGACGTTCCGTG
>JASLRF010000512.1 GCA_030744095.1 Pirellulaceae bacterium
CGCAATACGCATATCCTCAGCGACAAGTCCGTCTTTCCGCTACGCAGCTTGATTCCGCGCGAGATGAACGGCCTGGTCGGCGCGCAGAAGAACGTTGGCTACAGCAGTATTGTTAGTGCCGCCATTCGTCTGCACGATCAATGCGTTTACCTGGGACAAGCGGCGGGAGCTGTCGCCGCGGTGAGCCTGGCTGACAATATTGCACCACGCCACATCCCCTTCGACCGTCCGTTGCTGGAACGCGTGCGAGACGGTTTGTGTGGCACATCGACCGAAGGCCCGCCAATGTTATTGTGGCCGTTTCGCGACTTACCGGTCGAGCAAGAGGCATTCGTGGCGATCAACCGGCTGGCATCGCGCGATGCGTTTCCAATCGGACGACGGGAAGTCGATTTTCGGCCCAACGCTGCCGCGACTGATCAGTGGCGGACGGAAGTTGTCAAGAGATCCTTAGCAACAAAACAGATCACGTCTGCCCCGCAGCCACCGACTGGTGCAATGACCCGCGGCGAATTTGCTCGACATTGGTGGCAGTCGATCGCCACCCTGCCCGATAAGCCTTTTCCTCGCCAGGATCCGGTCGACGCGGACGGCGATGGAATCCTGGACGAAGATGACGCGTTGCCGTTGCAGGCAGGTTCAACGCAGTGGCCAGTCGAAATCGTTCCACCCGCCGAAGACGGCCACCCTGAACCACTGCCCAATCCGCGCTCAACAGAGGTGCGTCAATTCAATTTTGGCGGCTCGCCAATGAAGTCAGCCACTGCGACGGTTCCGGATGCTGGTGTCGTAACCGACTTCAGAATCGATTCAGGGCTGTCGTTTGATGCCCAGCGTGGCTTCGGATGGTCACGTGATATTTCAGAAAACCGCCGACGGCGAGGGCTGCTCGAAGGCGATCATCGCGATACCTTCCTGTTCACGCGTACACACGATGTGTGGGAGCTGGACGTCCCTCCTGAGTGCCGACTATCCGTCACGGTCTGCATTGGCGACTCCGGTCACGCACAAGTCGGCCAGAACGTGACGGTCGAAGGAGATGCGTTGCTGCAGGACTGCGATACCGAGCTGGGTTCGTTTGCTGAACGCACCGTCGAGGCGAGTATCCTTGACGGTCGCTTGACCTTGGAGATCGGCAAGCCCGGCGGCACCACCAATACATGTCTGAACTGGGTGCGATTGAGGTTGCTTGCGGACAAGTAACGCCAGTTCGAGGTGTCTCAGTTTGTGGAACAGCAAATGGACGCGAATCAACGCACATGGAAAGAGACAATTCAGTAACATGACTGACAAAACAACGAATGGTGTGAATGGTCCTCGAATGTTCTCTGCCGCGATGCGATCCGCCGTGATCGTGTCTACGGCGATGATACTCTGGTACGCCGTGTTTGCCGGCGCAGTGCCGGCCGATGAGGTGGACAATTCGCCGTGGAAGGCTGGGGTGGCGAGCGCTGTCATCACTCCCGAGCAGCCAATGTGGATGGCGGGTTATGCGTCCCGACGAAAACCGTCGGACGGCAAGATCCATGATCTCTACGCAAAAGCGGTTGTTTTGGAAGACGCCGTTGGGACGCGGCAAGTGATTGTCACGTTGGACTTGATCAGCGTTCCGCGACCGCTGCGAAATTGGTTGGAAGCGCACGTCGCCGAACAGTTCAAGCTGCCCCCAGAAAGTCTGTTGATCAACTGTTCGCACACGCACTGCGGTCCAGAGATTCGCACGAAGGAATCGTCGCTCGACGGCATTGGCGGAGAACGTGCTCGCCAGGCAACCGCGTACGGCGCGCGATTGCGAGAAACGCTGCTCGAGTTGGTTCGAAAGGCGATTGGCGATCTCAGCCCGGCGGCCGTGTCATATTGTCATGCACGAGCCGGGTTCGCCATGAACCGGCGTACATTCGTCGAGGGAAGTGTACGAAACTTCCCGAATCCTGAAGGGCCCGTCGATCACGACGTTCCCGTTCTGCATGCCAAGCGTTCCGATGGACGACTCGATGTCCTGCTGTTTGGCTACGCCTGTCACAATACGACGCTGGGAATCTATCAGTTCTGTGGCGATTATGCCGGATTCGCTCAACAGTATCTGGAGGAGGATCATCCTGGCACGGTTGCCATGTTTATGATCGGCTGTGGCGGTGACCAGAATCCGTATCCCCGCCGGACAGTGGACCTGGCGCAACGGCATGGACGCGCGTTGGCCACGGCAGTCGAAGCGGCGCTGGGGACCCAAGCCCAACCGTTGGAAGGCGCGCTGCGGTCGGCCTATGAAATGGTGACGCTTGACTACGCACCGGCACCGACGCGAGAGCAGATTGTCAAGCTGGCGGAATCGCAAGACAAGTACGATCAAGCCTGGGGTCAGCGGCTCTTAGAACAGTTTCAACGCGACGGCAAGTTGCGAAGCCAATATGATTGTCCAGTCCAGGTCGTCCGGTTTGGTGAGAGTCTAACTTTGGTAACCGTTCACGGTAAAGAATTGGTACATCGTTAGTTTAGCAAAATTGCTACTGTTCGCGGATGGACAGTAGGGACAGGATCATTGACGAGCTACGAGCGTTGATTGCTGAGCAGTCTGCGCAGTTGGAACAACAGTC
>JASLRF010000513.1 GCA_030744095.1 Pirellulaceae bacterium
CGTTTGCCGCAACTGCCACCGCCGATTCAAACAACACACCTCCCGAAGGATTCAATGCGTTGTTCAACGGCAAGGATCTTTCGGGCTGGAAAGGACTGGTTGCCAATCCCAAAAAGCGGGCCGAAATGAGTTCCGATCAACTGGCTGCCGAACAGGAAAAGGCCGATGCAAATATGCGGGCACATTGGAAGGTCGTCGATGGCGTAATCGTCTTTGATGGAAAAGGCAAAAGCCTCTGCACGGCTCGGGACTATCGCAACTTCGAACTGTACGTCGATTGGAAGATCAAAGATAAGGGAGACAGCGGTATCTACCTGCGCGGTACGCCCCAAGTTCAAATCTGGGATCCCAATGATGGCGATCGCAACAAGGTTGGTTCGGGCGGCCTGTTCAATAACCAGAAGAACCCGAAAGATCCACTCGTCCTCGCCGACAACCCAATCGGCCAGTGGAACACGTTCTACATCAAGATGGTCGGCCAGCGAGTCACAATCAAACTCAACGGCAAGCTGGTCGTCGATAATGTGATTCTGGAAAACTACTGGGAACGCGATAAACCGATTTACGAGTCCGGTCAGATCGAGTTGCAGAACCACGGCAACACACTTTACTTTCGCAATGTCTACCTGCGAGAATTGCCCAGCGATGGTTGAACCGGCCTGTGTGACCAGAGAGTCTATTTCATGGTGGCAGCCAGACGCACCAAATCGAGAAACTCGGTCCGGTAGCCCTTTTCGTCGTCGCCGATGGCGGCGGATGCGATTTCCTCGACAGCCGCAAACGACGTGTCACCGCGATGGGCTGAATCCCGCAACAGCATTCCGAACGAGGCCACCGCGGTCGCAAAGCGAAAGTCCATTGACGCTTCCGAGAACGGCTTGCGTGAGCTGAGCAGTGGGACTTCGACCAACGTGCTCTCGTCCGAATCAGGGAGTTTATAACGTAGCGACAGTGTCAGCAGTTCGCCACTCTTAGCCGCGTCGGTGAGCTGTTCTTCGGGAACGGTAGGTGCGGCAGGCTGTTGGTACTTGAGTGATTCGGCGGTAGCGACTTGGGCGGGCGCGGCGGGCACAATCTCGTAAATCGCGGTCACTGAATGACCCGCGCCGATCTCGCCGGCGTCCTTCTTATCGTCATCAAATTCCGCTGCCGTCATCAGGCGGTTCTCATAGCCAATCAACCGGTAAGCCTGCACTTCCGCCGGATTGAATTCGACTTTAATCTTCACGTCCTTGGCGATCGTCACTAAACTGCCTTCGACTTGTTCCACCAGCACTTTACGGGCCTCGCGCAAAGTGTCGATATAGGCGTACAGACCGTTACCGTTGTCAGCGAGTTTTTCCAACTTGGCGTCCTTCAAATTGCCTTCACCAAATCCCAACACCGTTAGAAACACATCACTGGCGGCCTTTTCTTTGATGAGGCGAACCAGCGCGTCGTCATCCGTGATGCCCACGTTCAGATCGCCATCGGTCGCCAGGATCACACGATTGATGCCGCCTTCTATTTCACCGGCCAGAGCCTGATCGTATGCCAACTGGATGCCAGCGCCGCCATTGGTCGAACCGTTGGCGTTTAGGCCGTTGATGGCGTCGCGAATGACGTTGTGCTTGTCGGTCACAGTCGACTTCAACCTTACGCCGGCTTGGCTGGCATAGGTTACAATCGCCACACGGTCGTTCTCGTCCAATTGGTCGACCAGCAATTTCATCGCCTGCTTGAGGAGCGGCAATTTGTTGGAATCTTTCATCGAACCGGACACATCCAGCAGAAAGACCAGATTACATCCAGGTCGCTCTTTACGAGCAACCGTTTTGCCTTGCAGGCCAACACGCACTAATCGGTGATTGGGTTGCCAGGGACATTCGGTGACTTCCAAATGTGACGCAAACGGCTGCTCGTCCTCCGGAACGGAATAGTCGTACGAGAAGTAATTGATGAGCTCTTCGATGCGCACCGCATTGGCGGGTGGCAATTGGTTCTGCGTCAGGAAACGTCGCACGTTGGCGTATGAGGCCGTGTCGACATCGATTGACAACGTTGACAGGGCCTGTTGGCTGACGGGAACGAACGGATTCTCGACGATCGTTTCGTACTGTTCGTGATTTACTGGTGGCGACGCATAATACCAATGTCTTTCCCGAAACCGGCCGCGTGACGGATCACGACCAAAGGTCGAACTCGACTCTCGTTCGCTACGCCCAGGGTAGCCACCTTTCATGTCGTCAGCAGACGGCGGCACGGCGCCATACCCAGTTCTTCCTGCCTCAAATCGCCCCTCGGTTCTCGGAGCCGTGCTCGAACCACGCATGACTCTGCCAGTGGATTGAACGGAATAGCTGTCCACTGGTGCCACACCATGCTTTGCACTGGTGCCGGCGGTAAACCCGAAATCAGTCTTGGGATCTTTGCTTAGAGTAGTGCCTGGCGGCTGGGAACTTCCCATGCTGCTCAGGTTTGCACGGTCACCCAAACTTTTTCCACTCATGCCAGATCCATATCCACCCATCATGCCAGGGCCGCCGCCCACACCCGAGGTGCCGCCGTAGCCACCCTGGCCACCCTGGCCGGGAGCGGGATAACCACCGGCAGATTGAAGCAACATTCCAGAGTCCTGCGGCCCACCAGGAACCACTGCCACAGGAGGAGCTGGTACAACACCATAGCCTGCGAAAGCATCAATCTTCGCGTCATCGTCGGCGTCACCTGTTACGCTCGGGACATTCTCCCCGAACTGCTCGTCGTTGACGACAGTTTCGGAGCGACGACGGTCCCGAAACTCGCTCACCGCCTCGATCGACACATTGTCGCCTTCGAGCTGCCATCCCCGTCCAATTTGCCAAAAAACACCCTCCTCTTGCACCAATGCCGATGCGTCAGTTGCCTGCCGCGTCTGCCACATTTGACCAAACGGAATGGCCAGCAGCACAAGCAAACAGGCGGTGACCGCAAATGCGATGACTACGCGGCGGTGAGACCAACGCGATGTCTCGCTAGTCGGCTTGGCCGGTTCTTCTGGCAAACAGGCTCCACCTTCCAACTTCGTGTCAATGGCGTTTCGCAATTCAAGCGAAGGTGCCGGCAACAATTCTGCCGCGTGCTGATGCGACAACGCCTCGGCGACCCGAAACAGGTCTTGCTGCTGGTTGCGCATTTCCACGTTGGCTTGCAGATCGACTTCCAGAAGGTGACGCTGATGGTCGTCCAGTTGTCCCAATACATCCGCGGACATGCGTATGTCGCGATCACGGTCAGTCTCTGTCTGTCGATTGTCTTTTTCATGCATGACGATTACTCATTCATGGAGGATTGTCTGGCAAGTAGGCAGACGGAGGTGACTGGCCTGGAAAGCTTGTATCAGGTTCTTCTTTACAAATGAGTCAATTTTTTAGCGACGGGCACCGACCGCAGGTTGGTCGGCGAGCGAGTCGCTGCAGCAGCCGCGCCATAACTCGCGTCGGTCAGAGGCAAAGCCTCGCTAGCGTTTGTGGATGGTGCGGTGGGCGGGGGAAGCGCGTCAAGCAAATTTCGTGTTCGTGGGTGTTCTCGCAGCCGCGACAAGCCACGGTGCGCAATAACGCGTACGTGCCCTTCGCTCCGTCCAGTAATCTGGCTGATTTCTTGATAGCTGAAATCGTTCAACCACAACTCGATGACCTCGCGTTGGCTGGTGGCTAGTTCGCCGAGCAATTGGTAGACCCAGCGACCCAAGTCTTGTCGTTCGACGATCACAGCCGGATCCAACTCGCGAGCTGGCAACTGCTCGGTCTCGCTTCCACTGAGTGACTCGACGCGACCGTTCTTGCGCATCACGTCCAGCGATCGGTTGCGACAGACACGAAACAGCCAGGGGCCAATGTGGTCGTGAACCTCGTCCGGAACGGCGTCGCAAAGCCGCAGGAATGCATACTGAACGACATCGCGTGCGGAGTGTTCGTCACCTAGCAAGCGGATTGCGTACCTCGTCAGCCGACCCTCGAATTCATCGACGGCCGCTAACACCCAACTCCGTGAAACTCCGTCGCGGTTGGCGGACATACGGTTATGTTACTTGTTGTGATAGGTCCTTGGCGTGTCCTAAAGAGATAACGGACCAGACCCGAATTCGTTACAGACAATCAGCGAAGTCCGACATTCTCGGACGGAAAGGCCGTATTTGACGTCACAGACTCGGCAGGATTGGCCGTCAGATGACGTTGGTGCACACTCGAACAGAATGACTGGCCAATCGCGCACCACCCATCAGGATGGCCGGAACTGCGAATCTGCCCACCGGCCAATCAACGCAATTCGTTGCCGGGTGCCGGCGCAGCAGATGCTTCGCGTGCGGGTCCGAGACGCGGTGCTGAGGTGGGAGCCGTTGTCGGATCAACGAACTCGAACGAACTGATTACACCTTGATCTGACTCGGCAAATCGTTCGAGCAGCTTGGCGTCCATCGTGAAGGCGAACGAAACCTGTCGGCCAACACTGTTCGAAATGTGATAATACCGCCATTGAATTGGGAGTTCAGATGCGAGTCCCGCAATGACAACTCGCAGAATGCGACGGCCATCGCCAGACGTTCCCTGGGTTGCCTGCACAATTTCGCCGAATTCCTTCGACAGCGCCCGTTTGATGTCGTTTTGGAATGCTTCCAAAGAAACACGTTTTCCGGCCGGCAGGTCGGGCAGCTTGGACGCATTGCATTGGGCAATCAAATCCCCCCGGTCAATCATGCGGAGAACGGCCACATCATGTCGGTCCACCATGACCCGCCAACTTCTGGGATGAAGGAACCGAAATCCACCCGGGTGCGATGTGAATTCGAGCATCAGTGATCCAGGTTCCGCTTCCAGATCCAGGTTCGCCAGGGCCGTGTCACGCAACTGGTCAGCAATCTCGGCCGGATCGATCGAAATCCGAATTCGTGCCGTCACGTCAAAACCCGGCGACGCATGACCGATCGCACGGTTTTCCTTGATGGTCATCGCCATGCAGCGAATGACGCGACGCTCGCGATCGAAATGGTATTTGGCTTTGACCTCGATATCACTGGAGACCCCGCCAATCACCCCGCGCAGATTGCCGGAGAGATCGATCACGACAATCTCCTTCTCCACCGCCCACAGTGTGCTCGACAATTCGTTGCGGTGGACAGCATCCAGCCCGAGTAGCTGGGCGACCAGACAGTCATCATGTTTCCATTGATCGCCAACAGCGACTTCGCCCGTGGGCAGCAAGCGATCCAAGAGAGTCGGGTTGCCCTGGATCTCGATCAGTTCTAGTTGGTCGCGAGTCATTGGTCCCAGCGGCGAATACACCGTCGTCCGCTGCCCATCACAATCTACGACAACCGTTCGCCGATCCATCGAAAGCGCGGATGTCTCGCTGGCCCCACCCACACTGATCTCTGCGGTTGCCTCGCGGTAATGCCGTACATCGCGCCGAACCTCTGGGCCAACTTGCAGGACGCGTTGGTCGAAGGTCATCAAGCCATGCGCAGTAAACGGGAGTCGAGTCACTTGACGGCCGTCCGCATTCAATTTGAGGTCGCCTTTCACCTCTTGGACGGCTCGAACTCGAGCGCCCCGGTTGGCGTCCGCGGCGGGAACCAATTTCATCCGCTCGGCAACCACCCCCTCGCTGATAGCCCCCACGGAAACGCCGATCACTAAGAGAATTTTGTAAGAAATTCTCGAAATTTGCCGATTGCCGGTGACAATCTGGAAAATCGTGGAAACTAAGAATTGGAGTCGCACGTCGAATACCATGTCACGAGGGTTGATTCTCCGGTAGCCGCATTTTTGATGTTGGCAAGCGGAATTTGAAGATCTGGTTAAGATCCACGGTCAGAATGGGTTGTTGTCGGTTCATCGACGCGCCTTTGGCAATTTATTCAACGAAATGGGCGAACGAACGAAACATTGGTGGCTAGAGAGCGGTTTATTGAGACGACGAAGAAGCCCCACCACGATCTTTTCTACCTGTTTTACCCGCTTAACCCATTGTTCCGAAGCAGCATGAACCCGCGAACTTGTTTTCGTGTCGGGACTTAAGTGACAGGACCAGCTGCGTTGCATTGTCAAAGGCAGCTGCCGGGAAGAAATCAGACCAGATCTTGCGAACATTTGAGGCGAGCGTTAGGTCACGAAGAAGTAACTTGGGCCCGCAAAGATTGACAACATCTCTATAATCCTGACCTGCAGCGCCGAGTCGCCCAAAGGTGATTGGAGTTGTATCAATTCGCACTGAGTTGCAGGCTACAGGATGTGATGTTGAGCGAAAGCAGAACCAACTTGACGAGAATGTCGTACCAAAGATGGAACAGCGTTGAGTTTGCGGAAGCAGCACAGGATCGGCTGCTTTTCCGAAGCGGACGACGAATTTTGTCGGGCGAGGAGTCGCAGGGAACACCGGCAAGGTTTGCAGGAGAGAAGAGGCACTGTGATGCATACTGAGTATCAGAGCAACATTATCAGACAACTTCGCGACCAACAGGTCCGATTTGCGCCGCGCGAGAAGAAGCTCGAACAAGCGAATCGCGCCGAGAAACTGTTGGCCGAAATTGAACCACAGAAAACGTACAGCTACGAGTACGTTTGCTTTCGAATCACCGACTATCGCCCTGATGCAGCGATCGACAATACGCTGTCAGGTCAGGAGGCCTGCCACGATTTGCGTTTGTTTGTTGAGGATGTCTCGGACGCAGCCGACGTCCGTGTCGAAGATGCTAGCGAGCCGGTCCATACAGTTGAAGAATTGAGCAAATTGTTCAAAGTTTCCACCAAGACGATTTCGCGATGGCGACAGCAGGGATTGGTCAGCCGCCGATTCATCTTTGGGCGACGAAAACGGGTTGGTTTTCTCCGCAGTAGCGTCGATCGCTTTGTGGCTGACAACCGCCAACGAATCGAGCGGGGTGAACGGTTCAGTCAGTTGTCGGACGAGGAGCGAGACGAGATCATCGAGCGTGCCCGACGCATGTCGCAGGCCGGGTCGTGCCCTTCGGAGATCGCACGCCGGATCGCTCGACAGACCAACCGCAGTGTGGAAACGATTCGTTACACGCTGAAGCAATTTGACGAGAAGCATCCAGATTTGGCGGTGTTTCCGCACCGGACGGGTACGCTCAACGAAGAATCGAAGAACAAGATCTACCAGGCCTACCGGCGTGGAATGACTGTCGAACGCCTCGCAAAGCGTTA
>JASLRF010000514.1 GCA_030744095.1 Pirellulaceae bacterium
GGTTGGAGGACGGTTACCTGGATGCCACGACATTAATGGAGTATCTGATTCAGTGTGGAGTACCACACCGCAATGCACACCATCTAGTTGGCGATTTGGTGCGGCAAGCGAAAGACCGGCCAGTGCCCTTGTCCGGCCTTCCCTCTGAAGTCTTTGACGCGGCACACGCCGGACTTGGCGATGACGTTTACAAGGTCCTTGGTGTGGAAAAAGCGGTCAGGGCATTTCGCAGCCACGGCTCGACGGCACCGAAAGAAGTCGCCAAACAGGTCACGCTATGGAGAGAACGACTGTCGATCACTTAGGAAAGACATGATTAGCCCGCATCGGTTTGCATCTTCGAGAGTACATCCATGACGACGACGAAATCGACATCACTCGCCTTCTTGATATCAACGCTAAGCGTCCTCGTGGTGCCGCTTTCGCTCTCCGCGCAGGATCCGTTCGGCGACCCGTTTGGTGGCACTACGACAGCGGCACCTGAACCGGCGCCCAGCCCTGGCCCCGCAGATCAGGCAAAGCCCGGCGAGGATGCTGATCCCCTGATCAAGAGCATCGTCGACGCCAAACCGACGTCACCGGCCAATCTCGTTCGTTCGATCGAGATCTTGCTGGACTACGGTCGTCCAGATGTCGCCAAGACCTTTGCTGATCGACTAAATGCGATGACTCTCACGCCGGGGCAATTGGTAGAATTACACAAGCGATTTCGCTCAGGGATCTTTTTTCGTATCGCTCAAGAGGAACTCCTTCAGCCAGCTGGCACTACAATTGCCAGGAGTGTGATGGAAGCGGCGAATCAAGCCGCGCGCGATCGTGTGGCGCCGCTCATACGCCAGCTTTCTGATCCCGATCCTGCTCAGCGATATACCGCGATCGTCGACCTCCGGGAGGCTCAAGACGCAGCCATCAATGCGATGCTGCAAGTCCTGGGCGACGCGAGTCGGGCTGCTGAACATCGAGTTGTGCGTGACGGGCTAGTCACCATCTTGACACCACCGGTCGAAGTGCAGTTCCGCAATAAGTCGATGCCGTTGACTGAGATTGTGGTCAGCGCGGTTACCACATCCGATCCTACGTTGCAGGTTCAAGTGCTGAGTATCCTGGGTCGATTGTCCGCTCGTGGGGCAACACCGTTCTTGCTTCGTCCATCCCTCGCGGCAGATAGCACGCCCCAAGTCAAGAACGTTGCCCGTCAGGCGTTGCTCAATATCGTGGGTGCCTTGCCAACACAGCGGGAGGCCGAGATCTATCTTGAACGCCGCGCGCGGACCTATCTAGCAGACCAACGCGCTGCTGCACATGATAATCGAACCACGACCACGGTTTGGCAGTGGGACGACACGAATCGTGCCGCCACGCAACAGCAAATTGACTTCGAACAAACGGCCTTGCTGAAAGCGCGGCACTTGACACGAGAACTCTATCTGCTGAATCCGGACAAGCTGCTATTTCGCAATTTGTACTTGGCAACAGCCCTGCATACTGAAAAGACGCTGGGTGGCCATTCCACGCCACTGGCGACAGAAGCCGGCACCGCATTTGCCGAGACTGCGGCGGGAGGCGTTGACACCGTCCTAGAGGTTTTTGAATTCGCCCTGAAGAATGACCAGGTTGCCGGTGCAATTGGTGCCGTCGAAGTGCTGGGCAAGATCGGCGACGCATCGCTGCTGGCGACGACAGACGGTCGCCCTGGGTCGTTGACACAGATGCTGTTGCATGAAGATCGACGGATGCGATTCGCAGCTGCTCGAGTGATCCTGCAGCTGGACCCTCAGCGGCCTTATCCCGGGTCAAGCTATCTGGTGGAGGCACTGGCCTTTTTTGCCAGAACCGGAGGCACGCGCCGCATTCTGGTCGCTCATCCGCGTACCGACTTCGGCCAGTTTGTCGTCGGCATGTTTCGCGAACTGGGCTTCGAAGCGGACACCGCGCAGACGGGCAATCAGGCGATCAAATTGGCTCACGCGTCGCCTGACTATCAGTTCGTTTTGATCAGTGACGCGATTGACCGACCGGCAGTTGCCGAGCTGATGCAGCAGTTACGTCGCGACCCGCGTACGCGCAACCTACCGCTGGGTGTGATGACGCGCCAGGAGCGCGCCAGGCGGATGGACCACCTGACGCAAACTGACCCGCTGGCGATTGCATTTCCTCGCCTCCACTCGACCGAAGGGGCACGTATTCAAACACGTCGCCTCGTGAAGATCGCTGGACGCAGCCGGCTGGGGACTGACGAACGGATCGCGCATGCCGAATTCGCCCTCCAACAAATAGCCAGACTGGCAAGCGAGCCAGAAACCTACGCTTTCTACGATCTCGTCCGGTACGAATCGTCAGTCCGTGGTGCGCTGGCCAACAGCCTCATCGCGGATCAGGCAGCGATGGCGCTTGGCCTGCTGGCCACACCCGATGCCCAGCGAACGCTGATCGAGGTTGCGAACCAGTTGGCCAGACCGTTGCTGGATCGACAGGCCGCGGCCAAGGCCTTCGAGGCGTCCATCAAGCGCCGCGGTATCCTATTGACCCGAGGAGAGATCCTGGCCCAATACGATCGTTACAACGAAAGCGCCACCGCTAACGTCGAGACACAAGAAGTTCTGGGTTCTATCCTTGATGCGATCGAGGCACCCACTCAATCCAAACCAGATGCCGATGCTGGTGTCACTACCGAAGAATGATCAACGCGCAATCATCGCGTGAGATCTACGGTCACCGCCACTGATGTCCTCGTTCGGTCATCTCAACAACTCGGAGACGCTTGGTCCGCCGATCACCGGGATCATCGGATCCGGTGTAGCGATGCAGAAAGTGTATCGCACCACTCGTCGTGTCGCGCGGAGCAACGCTTCGGTTCTTCTTCTGGGCGAAACTGGTACCGGCAAAGAGCTGATTGCCAACGCCATTCATCAACTGAGCGATCGCCACGGTCGACCCTTCGTCAAAGTCAATTGCGGCGCGCTC
>JASLRF010000515.1 GCA_030744095.1 Pirellulaceae bacterium
TTTCCCATCTTCGCAACGCTAATGCTGACGGGAATGCGACCTGGTGAACTGGTCCATCTGTTGCTCCCGGAGGATTTGGACCTCGATGGCGGTTGGGTCTACATCCACAATAAACCGAGGCTGGGCTGGAAGGTCAAGACACGCAACGAGCGAGCGATCCCCCTCGTGCCCGCTCTGCAAGCCATTCTCCGGCACCACATCGGCACCCGTGACGCTGGACCCGTGTTTCTGCAACGGCGCTGTTTTGGCGGTCACCAGCCACCCCTCATCCATTACGGATGCCGGCAACTGGAACGCGAGCTGGTCTGCCGATCCGAACGAAATGGAGCCACCGATCGCAGCGGTCTAGCCGTTGCCGCGAAGACGATTTGGCGCGATCTTGGTGCCTTGAAGTACGATTGGTTGCGCAAGGAGTTTATGAAGGTCACTGGCCAATGCGGCGTGCCTGAAATCACGGCACCCAAGACGCTTCGCCATACTTTTGCGACTTGCTTGCAAGATGCCAACGTCGATCCCCTCATCCGAAACGAGCTGATGGGACACGCACCGACCAGCTTCGGGGCCAACGGCTGCGGACTGGGCATGACGGCTGTCTACACGCATACGAGGCCGGAAACCAAACGGTGCCAACTCGAAGATGCCATGCAGTCGCGACCTGTAATCTCGCTGGCAGACAGTTTCGTAGCAGATGTTGGGTAGATGCGGCCGAGAGTGACCGAAAGTGCCTCGGCTTCAAGCTGACACGCAGACGATCCGTGTCACAATAGCTCGAATTGTGCCGCCGCCGCGACTGCCCAAGTCGGATTTCGCTAAATTAACTCGAGAAACGCGTCATAATTGGGTAGAAGGGAGACGACATAGCCGTCGGCGTCTGCAAGAGTTGGGGTTTTGCTAAATTTTTGGGAAAAACGCGTCATCATAAGATGATGGTGGGTTTAGCCTTCAGCGCCCGCCAGCGATGTTCGATCGCTTCCAGAATCGGAGCGAACTTTGAATCTAACGCAACTTGATAGTATGTACTGACGGGCGACATGGTGATGTGGGTGTAGGTGACAATGGGTGCCTTGCCGAACGATTGCCCCATCATGTAGCGGCGGTAGAATTCCGGGACGCCTGCGTCCTCCAGGCAGGTGCAGAACAAATGCCGCAAATCTTTCAGGGTGGCCTCGGCTGGCCACTCCAACCGACTAGAAAGCTTCTTGAACTCGGCCTCCACATGGTCGTATTTCAACTGGCCGGATTCCTTCATCACCTGGTCGCGAATGTGCCGCCGCTGGCGTGCGTCCGGCTCCTTGATAGCGACGCAGCGGCGGCGAAATTCGGTGGCCAGATGAGCCGCTGACCAGCCAAGAGACTCGGGGGTGGTTCGACCTTCCGCGACACCCCGGTTGACGTACAAGAGTCCAGTCGCGCTGTGACTACGGGCATCCCAGAGAGGACGGAGGCAATCGACGATCGGAAACGACTTGTCCCGGCGTCCCTTAGTGAAATAGTCGAGTTCCGCACGGCATGGCACTCGGAGCCATTCGCCTTCGATATTTTCACGGAAGATCCAGCCGAGTTCGCTAGGACGTAGGCCATAAAACACCAGTGGGGCAAAGATCGAAAGTTGGAATGGATCGCAGGCTTCGATCAGACTCGTGGCCATCGGGATGGTAATGTCGGGTTCACTGAGCGGGTCGATCACGACCTGCCGCGTTCCCCGTTTTCGCGAGGAAAACGGATTACGGAATCCGTCTGGAAGCAGATTGCCGCGATCTGCGTCGGAAGCCCATTCGAACATCGCGCGGACAATGTCCATCACATAGCCTGTTGCTTTCATTGGGTGGGCGGACGTGTTCGCATGGCCATTTGGCGAGATCTGAATCGAGTTGAGATAGGCGGAGAATTCAAGTTGAAAACCGCGATCCACCTGGGCGATGTTCGGGTATTTCGCAGCTACCGTAGGTTGCTCGACGAACTTAACAAAGTGTTGAATCGCGGAGCGGTATCGATCGACCGTTGCGATATCAATCTCTACGGCACCCGCGCGGCGATGCAAATCATCTAAGTATCGCTCCGCAAGTTCGCCAGGCCGGCGACGACGTGGCTTGCCCAACGCGACACGAAAGTGTTCCAGGTGCTCATCGACGTCGCGGGCACGAGAAAGTGCCGCCAGCAAGTCGCCGTCAACTCGCTCACAGACGGTGCGCTTTTCTTGTCTGTCCCACCATTGAATGATAAAATGATTCGAACGTCGATAGATACGTACACGACGAGGTGCCACGATACCAGCAGGCAGATCAATAATTCGCTCCAACCGATGCTTGTCGGCGTAGCGTTTGCACCAAACGGACGTTTTTGACGGAGCACCAGACACACCCTTCTGAGTTGCGGTATGAACGTGTTCTGCCTGTACCATCGCGCGTTTCGACGTAGAGTGGGGCCGGAATCCTGGCTCGGCAAAGGAGCCGTACTTCATTCGTCCACTCTAGAATTCGGCGATCACACAGCGATCACAGACGGTTTCTAATTCTGTGATAGTCTGGTAGGTCTTTGCAGCTTTTTTCGGAACTGACGCGGCGAAAGGAAGCAATAGTGAATCGGCTTGAATTGGCACTGCGCCGTTATCAACAGATTCTTCCGCAGCCAGTTGATCACATTCGCCTTCCACTGCGCGATCTCAACGTCTGGCTTACTGAAGACGTGAATGCCGTTCTCGACGAGAACACGCGCCGTCCAACATTTCGCAAACACGCTTCATGGCCGATCAGGGCGCTGTCCACAGGCGCCCAATCGACTGAACGAGGCTTAGTTGATCGTATCGATGAGGAACTCGTCCATTGTGGACGTGCTTTGCTGAAGCTTGCTGGCCATCGGCTCAT
>JASLRF010000516.1 GCA_030744095.1 Pirellulaceae bacterium
GTATCCTGGCCCGCAAAAGCCGTCAGGGCGAAAACGTACGGATCCGGATCTCTATCCGCCGATGGACATTGAAGCTGTGGCGATGTCGAACGGCCCCGTCGCCTATGTGCCGGTTCGAGGCGAAGTGGATCCGCTCAAAGACGATGAGATCATGGAGCCAAAGAAAGCGAAAGAGGTCAAAAAGAAACGAAAAAAGCGCAAGAAGCGTGACAAGAATGATCCCTATGGTGGCTTAGGCGGCTACGGTGATGAGGATGGCGGCATTCCCGGAATGGGCTCAGGTTCCGGTGCTCTTGGCGGACTTGGCGAATTCGGAGGGATGGACGATGAAGGTGACGAAGGCAGTATGCTCGGTGCCATGCCAGGCGGATCTGCAATGGGCGGATCTGGAATGGGCGGATATGGAGGAGGTGCCGGTGTGGCGGGCATGGCGGACCCAGCGAACATCGAAGGTTATCGACCACAATCCGGCGCGCTTGTTATCACGAGACACGTGGTTGGTGTGACCGCGAGAATTCCGTACAAGAAGCAGTGGGACGAATTCGATGTCAAATTATCCAATGCCATGGGCTACACCAGGTCGCGCGATGTGCCAACGTACTTGGGCTTCTACGCGGAACGCGCCGAAGTTAAAGACGAAACCGAAACGGAATTTGAATGGAAGGCGATTTCGACCTCCGAATTTGTTGTGAAACAGATGAACGATAGGCGACGACCCTATGGCGGATGGGCAGGGTTTCCCGCGGAAATCGCGGATCCACGGTACGTTATGCCCGGCATACTGACGATGCCTATACCGCCAATTGTGTCGAAGTCGTACGATGATATTGCCATTCACAGCAAGATTCCTCGATATCAGGTCGCGCCACAAATTCCCGACACGGATGACGCACAAGACGCACCTGA
Source organism: Pirellulaceae bacterium (assembly GCA_030744095.1). The sequence continues at coordinate 907 of JASLRF010000516.1, forward strand.
GGATTCAGACGAGCCACAGGGTATCAACAGCGGCCCGTCGCTGACCGGTGGTCCTGGTTTGCAGGCGGGTTTCAGCGGTGAAGGTACCTCTGGTATGCAAGGTATGAATGGATATGGCATGGGTGCGCCTGGCATGGGTGCACCTGGCATGGGTGCACCTGGCATGGGTGCACCTGGTATGGGTGCACCTGGTATGGGTGCACCTGGTTTGGGTGCGTCTGGCATGGGTGCACCTGGTATGGGTGCACCTGGCATGGGTGCGTCTGGCATGGAAGGAATGGGTGGATATGGCGAGGAAGGTAGCGGCGGGTATGGCGGCATGGGCGATGGCATGGGCGGCATCCCCACATTTGGCCCCACCGTCGAATATCTGATGGTTCGCTTCTTTGACCTTTCCATCAAAGACACGACCAAGAAATACCGCTATCGCATCCAGCTCTGGGTGGAAGACCCGAATCATCCCAAGAATCCTCTCGCCGAACCGAATGTGCGAGCACTTTCCACGGCCGTCCGAACTCGTATCACGGACGTCAAGGCCAAGGAAGCTGCAGCAAAGAGCCGTTTATCTTATTTTCGCGTGACAGAGTTCAGCGAACCGAGTGCTGTTGTTTCGTTCGGACCCAGCAACCAAACGCTGGGTGGTGAAATCTCGATGGAAAAACCAAAGGTGATCAACGATTCGTTTGGTAACCAATTCGACCTGATGGCCGTCGAACGATCTGCAAAAGTCATGTCGGTCGTTTGGGACGCAAAACGCGCCATCGAAGTTCCTGGTTTGGTGGACGCCCATCGCGGCACCTTTCTGAACTTCGATCTGGACGCGGATGTGGTGCATCCAGTTTCACTTCAGTACAAGACGATCAAGGAGTATCCTTTTAAGACCAATCGCATGGTCTTGGACTTCATCGGTGGCAGGCCGCTACCTGTTCCCAAGGACGAGCAAGAAGACAATCCGCTTTTCTCGCCTGCCGAATTCTTATTCTTGAACGAGAAGGGTGAATTCTTTGTCAAGAACGAATTGGACGACTGGGACGGGTTCAAGAAACGATTGCCACCGGTACCCGCCGCCACCGACGACTCGATGTTCGGCGGCCTCGGCGACGGCGAGGGCATGGGAGATATGGAGGGCATGGGAGGCTATGGTGAAGGTGGCTATGGTGAAGGCGACGAAGGTGGTGACGACGGTGAGGGTGGCCGTGGTAGAGGCCGCAGGGGTCGAGGCGGTAGCGACGACGAATAGCACCAGTCCCAGTGAAACGACTGCTCTAACGGTCGTATCAAAATGCTTTTGGATTCAAACAGCCACTGCAAAACAGTGGCTGTTTTCTTTTTCTTGACAAAGTGACCTTGACGGTCGTCTGGACTGCCAGTATTTATCCCGCTCTCATCTACGGAGAAAACCCTGTCACGGTTGTCAAATCGCGGTGGTCACTGACTGTTGTGGTACGTCAACGCTTGTCTTTGAGTTGCTTAGACGCGAATTCTCGCGAACGCAAACGACAAGAATGAAGCAGCGTATCAGAAGTTGAAACTTGGCCTCTTCGATTCGAAGCACCTCAAAGAAGGAGAATCGCGTTGAAAGCGATCGCCTATTTGTCGTTGACTGTCACCCTATCCCTGGGGCTTGCGTTGGCCAGTCCGGCGACGGCTCATCCTCTCACAACACAGCTGGCACAAGCGACCGCATCAGTCGGTCAAACGGCGTCTGACGGCGACCGGTACCCGGTCACGTCACCGGCGGTCACTTCAGGGGCTAGTGCGCCTCCGATCATTGCGCCTCCCAGTGCCCGCTTTACGCCGTTGGGCTCAGCTCCAGCTGGCCGAGACGGAATTGGTCGCCTGCCATCGGTCGCCGCGGCGCCACGGCCGTTCAGTTCCTCTGGCAGACCGCTCGCTGGTGGACGCGTCGTTTCGCATCCAGCCAAAGACCGCGCCTCGCAGCTTGTCTTCCAGGCCCAACAGCAACTGTTGCGAGGCGAACTGGATTCAGCCTTGCGACTGGCTGAACAAGCACAACGATTGCAAGTTCCCAAAGAGGCCTTCGGGCCACAGGAAATGCGACCCTGGCAAGTCCTCATGGAGATCGAGCGACGCCAGAAGGGTGTCGTACCGGCCAGCAAGTTTACATTACCCCAACGGGCAGCTGGGTTTCCCGTGCAACGAGGGATCTACAATCCCAACACCGATCCATCCAGCAACATGCGGGCGCAAATCCGTGTTCCCACGCCCGCGGGACCACCATCGGTTCAGCCATTGGGACGTCAGCTATTCGAGCAAGGGATGGCCGCATTGGAAGGTCAAGATCGCGGTCGCGCCCTCCAGCTCTTTCGCGAAGCCTGGCAACACCAAAGTGATCTTGATCCGTCAACGCGCCAGCAACTCACGGACAAGCTCAGCCTGCTGAGTTCTGCACGAGACATCGTATCCAGCGGTCGAGAACCTTCGCCGTTGGAGCAAGTCGATACCGCCCAGGAACTCTTGCGTCAACAACTCTATGGCGAATTCTCCATTGAGGGGAAAGCCGCGGACAAGCAGATGAAGGCGGAACCATTCGCAGCACTAGAACGCATGGAGAAAATCCGTGCCAAGGTTGGTGCGTCTGACTTGAGCCCCGGTTCGCAAAAACAGCTGCTGACCTTAATCGATCGGAAGACCATTCAGTTTCGTTCCTACATCGATCAACATCGGTCCGAGATTGAACAGGACGATCGCAACGCCGCGATCCTGGCCTCGATCGATCGCGATCAAGCGATCAAATCTGAAACTCAAAACAAGATCGCTCAACTGGTCGAAGAGTACAACGACCTGATCGAAGAGCAACGATGGAAGGAAGCGGAGGTTCGCGCCAAACAAGTTCGGGCGCTCGATCCGGATTCGCCGATCGCCCGCACGCTGATGATCAACGCTAGTTTTGGTTACAGAATTCGCGAGCAGCAGAATATCGCTGAGCTCAACGAGAAAGGCGTGTATCGCGCATTGTCGAATGTCGGCGCGTCGGCAACTCCCTTCGACGATAACAATCCGATCGACTTCGGCAACGTGGACAACTGGATGGCGCTCAACAAAAGCCCATACCGCGGTGGAGAAATGAAACACCGTCAACTGTCACCCACGGAAATCAAGATTCAGGCTGCATTGAAAGAACAGGTGCAGGTCAGGTTTACCAACCGGCCGCTCAAGGAAGTCCTCGATGACCTGGGCAGCATGTCGAACGTGAACATCTACGCCGATCCACAAGGGCTCAGTGCCGAAGGTGTGACGTCGGATACACCGATCACGATCAACTTGACTGAAGCCGTTTCACTTCAAAGTGCCTTGAAGCTAATCTTGGAGCCGTTACGGCTGAGCTACGTCATTCAACACGAAGTGCTTCGCGTCACTAGCGAACAATCGGGTGACGCCAATGTGTATACGGACGTCTACAACGTGGCGGACCTGGTGATTCCCATTCCCAATTTCGTACCGGGATACAATGTTGGCCTGCCTGCCGCGATTCGCGAGGCGCATCGCGCGTTGGGCTACGGTGATGGAATCCCCTCGGCAATGGGTCCCTTTACGATCGCACCCACCGACCTGCAAGGTAGTGTGTCGACCAGCGCGTCGGTGCTCGCGCAGTCAAATTCCTTCGGCTTGCAATCACGGAGCGGATCGCGACCGTCGACGCCATTGGGCTACGGCAATGGCAGCATGGGCGGAGCCGCCTTGGCGGACTTTGACACGCTCATTGAATTGATTACGTCGACGATCGCACCAGACACGTGGGACGACGTCGGTGGCCCGGGTGCCATCGAGTCCTTCCCCACCAACTTGAGTTTGGTCATCAGCCAAACGCAGGACGTTCACGATCAAATTGCCGACTTGCTGGAGCAGTTGCGTCGACTGCAAGACTTGCAGGTGACGATTGAGGTTCGCTTCATCACGCTGCGTGATGACTTCTTCGAGCAGATGGGCATAGATTTCGACTTTGACATCGACGATAACGTCACGCAATTGCCGCAAGACGATTCGGGCAATAGTGTGACCATCGGCTTGGATGCGACCGGCATCCCCACAGCCGACTTGGACATCTCGTTCAATCAAGGGAGTTTCGCGGCCAGTCAGCCAGCGTTCGGCGGTTTCGATGCCGCCAGTGCGGCCAGTATCGGATTTGCGATCCTCAGCGATATCGAGGCGTTCTTCGTGCTCCAGGCCGCTCAGGGTGACCAGCGCAGTAACGTGCTGCAAGCACCCAAAGTGACCTTATTCAACGGCCAACAGGCGTCGGTCAGCGATACGTCACAGCGACCGTTCGTGACGAGCTTGATTCCAGTGGTCGGGGACTTTGCCGCCGCCCATCAACCCGTCATCGTGGTGCTCAGCGAAGGAACATCGCTCAGCGTGCAAGCGGTCGTCTCGTCGGATCGTCGATTCGTCCGTCTCACCTTGGTGCCCTTCTTCAGCCAGATCGGTGAGGTGGAAGAGTTCACCTTTGACGGAACCACAACGACCGATTCAGGGTCCAATGTTGTTGACCCGGACGGTAATCCGACGGCACAGGACAACGTAACCACCACCACCGCAGGAACGACGGTACAGTTGCCGACGTTCGCCTTCACCACGGTCTCTACCACCGTCAGCGTGCCTGACGGAGGTACCGTGTTGTTGGGTGGCATCAAGCGACTTCGCGAAGGACGTAATGAGCAAGGAGTGCCGGTGTTGAGCAAGCTGCCCTACATCAACCGCCTGTTCAAGAACGTCGGTATTGGGCGAGAATCGCAAAGCCTGATGTTGATGGTCACTCCACGCATCATCATCCAGGAAGAAGAGGAAGAGAAGTTGGGCATCGAGCTGACTCAATAATTGCGGGGATTATCGAGCCAGTTGTTTTCGCATCGCGACGACGATTTCTGGTGACGCGAGGCCCTTGGTCTGATTGACCAGGTGCACGAAGTTGTCTGCCAGGATCTCGTCAGGATGGATGATGTAGCCCGTGTTTTTCCCAATCTGGTCGTGAAACGAAGTCGTTGACTTTGGGTCGAGCAACTGAGGCTGGCCATCGAAAAGCACCGGCTGCCATCGGTTTCCAACGGGTTCGACTGCCATCAAGCGGAACGTAAGGTAGTCGAAAAACGTCCCGCCACGCTTCACGTCGTAGGCTT
>JASLRF010000517.1 GCA_030744095.1 Pirellulaceae bacterium
CCCGTCTCCAAGTTGCCAGTTCCCGCGGAGATCCACCCAATTCGCTGGGCGATCCCCATTGCCACGATCAGCAATATTCCCGCAGCAAAGAAGATCCCAATCTTCAGCAGAAAGACGCGATTGGGCATCAGGGACGGGGCAGGTCTTTTGGATTCATCTGACGCGCGAGCATTCTCCGATGTATCGCGATCGTCCGCGCCCGCACCGTGCGCGGCCGGTTCTTTCTGGGTCATCGCTTTTCTCCTTGCAAAGAAACCTTGCATCGAAAAACATGCCATTGGCAATTTGCTTGGGACCGACACATTAATACATTGATTCGAAATCGCGCGTGCGAATAGATGACGCGGCATGAAGCCATGCGGACAGCTATCAGCAACGATGAAGACGTCAGAATGGCTGCGCAAACGCGTGAGCGTGCGTCAGCCGAGCACGAATCAAATCCGCCAGATGCAAAGAAGGGCCTGCACCGAATCCGCGGTGCTCATATCTCGCGGTGGGGCTCGGCTCACTTCTCGTTGCGGAGAGAGGATGGCCGAGTGAACTGCCGGGTGCGGGACGTGAAACGAGAGCTCGACGTCTCGCGGGTTTGGTTTCGGTGCATTCGTCGGGGCGGCCGGCGCTCCAGCGTCTTGGTCGCCACAGTGGCAATTGCCAAGGCAAACGCTGGCCGTCGATTCGCATCCGCACTGGTCACTACCGCAACAAGACGATGTCGCGGTTTCTTCCGCCGAAGCCTCCGGTTCCTGGTGACAGCATGACTGCACAACTGGCAACTGTTCGCTCGAACAAGCACACGCGCCCGGAACTGAAACGATCGTCTGCATCAGCAGGACCGCTGCTGCAAGTATCGATGTCACCGGTCCGCGAGAGCTAAGTGCCATGATGCGCCTATGGTCTGTAACCTGTGGCGGAAATGCAACCGACTTGCACTATCGTACGCTCCAGGCCTTGCGTCTAGGCCAATTGTTCTTGGGTTTTGCGAGACATTCAGATTCGTCGGCGGCGAGTTGAATCGAACGACTATTTCTAGTGTAGCTCACGAACCCCAGTTGGGGGTGGCAGTGGGGGTGTATCGACTGGTGTAACGATCAGATCGGTGCCCACTGCCTGCTGTATACGTGCCAGCAGGGCGGCAAGTTCACCAATTGTACGCTGATATCCTAGTTCGACCATGAGCACGCTGCGGACATCCATCATCAGCCGGTCAAAATCGACCGTTCCGTTTGCGTAGGACTCTTGGTCAATACCCAATGTTTCTCGGGCCTGGGGCAGCAATGTCGCCTGATAGAGCGTCGCCATCTGCTTCGCGGTCTTCGCTTTTTCCCACAAGTCGCGCAACAACGCATCGTAACGTTGCTTCGTCTCGTCGACCGAAGCGTGCGAGGCCGCGTGCTTCCAAGCCGCCTCATCGTTCTGGGCATCATTTTTCTCGTGCCACAACGGCAGACTGACTTGGGCTCCGATCGACCAGGCATCACGGCCAACATCAACCAAGGTTGACGTCGGACGGTTGTCGTCGATGGCAAACCAGCTCGCACTGAGCGAAACATTGGGACGCCGTTGAAGTCGCGCGACTTCGATCCCCCAACTGGTCGCCTGTGTCTGCAACTCGGCCGCCAAAATCTCCGGCTGTTGTTCCCACGCGATCTGCCGAAGCATACCGTGCGACCAATCAGGCAGAGACGATTCCAGTGTGATTGGAATGCCGACGGGATGATCCGTGTCACGACCGATGACACGGTTCAACGCCGCCTTGGTTGATTCGATCTGCTGCTGATAGGTCAAAATCTGCTCTTCAAGCTTGCTTAGCGCGAGTGTACCTAGCCGCACATCGGCCTGTGAGGCCTGCCCCGTCGGGACACGCCCCGTGGCAACATCAATCAACGGTTGCAGGATTTCCTGATTCGCCCGACTCGTTTCGATCTGTTTCTGTAGTACATACAGACGATACCAGAGCGCTCGCACGTCACCGACCACCTCGAGCCGATCGGCTTCGTAAGCCTGCTGCATCGCCATCGCCTCGAAGTATGCCTGCTGTGTCTGCGCGTCGAGCCGGTGGAGCCATGGGATCATCTGCATCACCGTCAGATTGGCTCGCTGTGAACCAGCGGCCGTTTCGATCGGATGGGTGAAGAAGTTGGCAGCGAGCGTTGGGTCGGGCAATCCGCCAATATGGCCTGTTTTCGCCTCCGCCGCAGCAACCTCCTGGCTGAGCCTACGCAGGCTGGGGTTCATCGACTGAGCCAACGCTTCGAGCCGCGTCAGCCGCTCCACCGCGACGGCAGCGCTTTCTATGACTTCAACTGGCTCGGATGGTGCATCCTGTCCAAGTTCGGGCGACTCGTCATCAGGACGATGGGCGGCCAAGACGATCGAGTGCTCGGTAGTTTCGCAGTCCCGCGGAATCACGCGAATCGCACCGAGTTCTGGTGGTTGATGCATCGCCGAACGGCGCGACGCACATCCTGAAGACGCCAGCAGCAGCGCGCTCGCTAGCGCAAACACGACCAGGTTGCCGGCACCTGACCAACTCGCTGCTGGCACTGCGAACGCGGCGCAGTATCCACCGAGCGAACAACGACCATACGTCAACTGTTTCAAAGGCCCCGAGCTCCCATCTGGCGTTCGCTTCTTGACTACAATAAATTCACAGCCTCTCCCATCTGCCGTGCGCTTTTAGTAAACCACTGGTGGCGGAATTGCTTCGGTCTCAGGACTTCCCCTGCTTTCCGGCAGATAGGGCGGGAGACCGATTGCGTGCGACAGCTGAAACTGGGCTGCGTTGTATCGCAGCAATGCGTTCAGGTAACTCGTGCGGGCGTCGACGAGCGCACCAATCGCTTGTTGCGGTTCGATCGGTCGAAGCACTCCGCCGCGGATACCGGTGAAATTCAGCTCTAGCGACGTGCTAGCCGCCGTGATGCGCGGCGAAGCCACGTCAATCTGCCTGCGCCTCGAGTGCGACCGATGAAACGCCGTGGCAACCTCCGCGGCGATCTTGTCACGCAACCGTTGGACCTCCAAATGGGCCTGACGGTGCTGACTTTCCGTGCCCCGCCGTCGGGCCGCGTTGCCAAAGCCGAAGTTCTCCAGCTGCCAAATTGCGGCAACGTCAAAGTCACTGCGGTCGCTAAACGCTTTCAGGTCGCTGTTGTCGTTCCCACCAAAACCACCGCCGCTGAAGCCGGCATACAGGTGCGGCAGCCAGGGACGCCAGTGCTCGAGGTCGGCTTTTGTCGAACTGGCGATGACCAACATCTCGGCGCTTTCGAGGTCAGGACGCGCGGCGATGGCCTGTGCGATCAATGACTCGAGCGGCTGACCTTGGTTGAATAGATCGAGTGGCACGACATCCTGATCCGTCGGAACGAGCTGCGTCGTGGGGTCGAGTTGCAGCACCAATGCCAGCGCCGTCGACGCATCGTCAACTGCTTCCTCCGCTTCCAGCAACTCGCCTTGCCGCCGCGCCCGTTCGGCACGAGCACGTTGGGCGTCGGCCGGATACCCTTCGCCTGCTTCGGCAAAAGCGGCTGTGATGTCGACCAGCCGCGTCGCGTGCATAACCGCTTCTTCACCAATGGCGGTGAGCGCATGGGCGCGGACCAGCCGTTGATAGGCGAGTGCGGCTTCGAGAACTTTCATGTTGAAGACCGCGGATTGCCTGGCGGCAGCAGCGTCGACCATCTGCCTGGCCGCGAGCAGCTCGAACAGCAGATCGGCGACGGACATGTCTACAAACAAGCGAGGCGGGCCGCCCGCGCCTCCGTTGAGTGGTGCGCGACCGAAGCCGACGCCACCCCCGATGTACAGTGAACCTCGATTGGCTTCGATCACCTCACCTGTTGTGGACTGAATGCGCCCATCGTGTTTGTTGTAGGATATCCCTGCGTTCAAGGACGGCAACCATTTCGCTCGACTGGCCTGAGCTTTCGCCAGCGCTTGTTCGACCCGTTCGGCGGCTAAGGCGATGTGTAGATTGTTTGCCCCCGCTAAACGCAACGCCGTTGGCAGGTCGATCGGAAACCGTTGGGTTTCTTCGGCCTCCGCGTTGAAACTCGGCGTGCCCGGTTCGGCAGGCACGACCAACGCGTCAGACGGCGACGCAGTAGCCGGCGGCGTTGACGGACCTGGCTGACTGGGCCGCAATGCCCGGTCCAGGGTGGCATCTGGGCTGGCTCTCGGTGCGGCGCTGGGCTCTTGAGCTGCTGTCCCAAGTTGGCTGAATTGTCCCCTCTCCCTTTGGGAGAGGGTTAGGGAGAGGGACTTTGGGGAATCATGTAATCCCGATGCCGTGGAGCTGTCCCGATCAACCTTCACCCCGGTCCTCTCCCAGAGGGAGAGGGTGCTAAAGTCGGACTGTCGTCCTGGAGCGCTAGGCTCTTGAAAGGTCGCCTGGCGTACCGGCTGACCAGCCAGCGGAAAAGAAGAGAGTGACGTGCTGGTGATGATTTCGCTGACCGTCGATTCTGGTAGTCGCCGAATTGGTGCGTCGCTTTCGGACCGATGGCTCCCAGGTGGTTGGGGCGTCGTGATGGTCCTCTTCGCAACAGCCGTTGCCAGCTGCGTCTCAGGATTCGGTTTCAGTCCGGCGCACCCGATCACGCCGCTCAGCAGCAGGGCCATTAGCCAACCTGTGCGGCAGCTACGGCGAGCGATCGCTTGCCGGCGAAATGCTGGTTCCTTGCTGATCGTCACTGCCATGACTTCCCTTGGGGGGTTCGAGTCCGACTATTCGTTCTTCGCTGGGACGGGCGACACTTCCTGACCGTCGGTCAACTGGCCAACACCAGAACGTACGACCTGGTCACCCGCCATGATCCCCGATTCGATCCCAACGATCGCGCCGTCTCGGTAGTTTGTCGTGACTTCGCGACGATGGCACGTCGTTCCCTCGACAACAAACACGTAGGAACGATCATCGATGATCGTCAGCGCCGACGTGGGTATCACCGGTGTTTCTTTGAACTCGGCCAACTGGATCGTCACGTAGCCAAAGTAGCCGGGAAGCAATTTCCGATCGTCGTTAGGCAAGTCAATTTCGACGCGCAACATGCGAGACATGCTGTTCAGCGCCGCAGAGAATCTCGTCACCGTGCCTTCAATCTTCGTGCCCGGCAGCACGTTGATGCGGTCGAACACTACGGCGTCGCCTTCGTTCAACCAACGCACTTCTTTCATTGGCAGGTCAACGAGTAACCGAACGGTGTTGATCCTTGAAATCGTCACCAACGGCAGTGCCGCACTGTTGCCATCGGCGGGCTTGATGAACGCGCCGGGATAGAACATGTCACTGACCGCATAGCTGGTCACTTGCGACATCGCCGTGTCGCTGGAAATGTCTTCCCGAAAAAAATCCTTCACTACGCAGACTCCAGGCATCGCCTTGGCTTCCTGGTGCTCGATGCCAACCGACTGGCCGGTCCAACGTTCCAGTCGGCTCATGATGTCGCGTTCCATCACTTCAGGCGGCATACCCGGGTAGAACGTGACGATCTGAACGGCTGGTGTCTTGAAAATGGGCAACAGGTCGGATGGGATTTTCTGATATGACGTCACACCTACCACGACAAGGGCTAGCGCCAAGACGACGATCAAATGCGGGTTCTTCAGTGCCGCTCGAATCATCTGATCTGAGTCCTCGACCTGAAACGTCCCAACCGATGGGAGTTTTCTTGCGAAAGGTAGGAAGTGAACGGGATCGCGTAGGTGTGGCTTCGGCGGAGTTGTGTGTGGCCACCAACGGGGCGGACCGATGCTCGGCGGCAACGTCCGCCCCACGGCTGTGCAAACAAACACCGCCAATCGGGTGCGGTCGGAATGTGTCCATAAAGAATGTCGGTGAATCCTGCTGCAGGTGATGAGCGGTTTGTATGGATGCTGCGGAATTTCCCCGATTGACCAATTATTGGGGTGATGTGGGCTCGCCACCCCGGGTTGCAAGGCTCGCGTAAACGGCAAAGTTTGCCGAGCCTACGCAGCAACCTACAGTTTCGAGGTTGGGGGGCGAGACTTGCCGTGCATTCGAGGGTGATATTTCGGAACTGCTCCTTAAGAACAGCTAACATCATCAAACAAGGTATGGACAGCATGGCACGCGACACGAAACGTCTGGGCATCTTGACCTCGGGAGGCGATTGCCCTGGGCTAAACGCGGTCATCCGTGGTGCCGTCAAGACGGCCGAACGTCACGGCATTGAAACGGTCGGTTTCATTAAAGGCTATGAAGGCCTGGTTGATCCCGTCACCTATGTTCCGCTCAACAGTCAGAACACATCGGGGATCCTCACCCAAGGTGGCACGATTCTCAGTTCAACCAATAAAGGCCGGTTCGCAGCCCGCATCGGCATCGACAACCGCTTGGACCTGGACCCCAAACTGTTAGCCGGAGTGAAGGCAACCTGCGACCAGCTAGGTCTGGAAGGGCTGATCTGCGTGGGCGGCGACGGTTCGCTAGCGGTCGCGGAGCAGTTTCACGAATACGGAATCCCAGTCGTTGGCGTTCCCAAGACGATTGACAACGACCTCTCCGCAACTGCGTTCACCGTTGGGTTTGATAGTGCCGTTGCGTGCGCCACCGACGCACTCGATCGCCTCCATACGACTGCGGCAAGCCACGAACGGATCATGGTGTTGGAAGTCATGGGTCGGCATGCTGGTTGGATCGCCCTGTACGCGGGGATCGCCGGTGGAGGCGACGTCATCTTGATTCCCGAGATTGCCTGGACCTACGAAGGCGTCTGCGCGAAGATCCTTGCGCGCGAGAAAATCGGCAAGCGATTCACACTGGTCGTCGTGGCGGAAGGGGCCGAATTGCCCGAAGGTGATACGGTAACACAGGAACGCCGGCAAGAGGCTCGGCAAACTCGTCTCGGTGGCATCGGTAATGTCGTGGCATATGAAATCGAACAGCGGTTGGGACGCGAGAGTCGAGTGGTGGTGTTGGGGCACTTGCAGCGTGGTGGACCGCCGACGACCTTCGATCGTGTGCTCGCAACCCAGTTCGGAGCCCACGCCGTCCGGCTGATCATCGAAGGTCGCTTTGGCGAGATGGTCTGCTACAATCCGCCGGCCGTGGAAAGCGTCCCGATCATCGAAGCAGTCAATCAGCTGTCGCGCGTTGAACACGACAGTTCAGTAGTCCAGGCAGCGCGAGCCCTGGGGATTAGCTTCGGCGACGCGGTCTCGACGGAGGGCCCGTTTTCGCAACCCCTAATCGCGTGCCCGAAGGCCACCGAATCATCCGTCACAGGGGCGCCGGCCGCGACATCGCCAGCCCCAGGGCCTACGGCCACCGAACCGGCAGCAACCGAACTGGCCAAGGCAACCTTCGCAACGGCCTCAGCCACCCTGTCCGGCCAAGAGCCGACTGCAGACGGGGCAGCTCCCGATCTGCCGCTGGAATGGGCCATTGCCGCCGAATACAAGGAATCGCACGTCTGGTAGGTAGAGACTCGCCAAGTGCCGCGCGGCATCCTTTTGGCTCGAGTTCCCCAGTTCGGTTACTTGAATTGATCGTGTCCTTCCGAGTAGGATGCCATGTCTCGGTTCATGCGCGTGGCACGATCCGTTTGAAACCAGTGATTATGCGACGAAGGTGTTATCTCGATGGCAAAGAAGGCGAAAGCCGAAAACGCGGAAGAAACGGCGAAAGCCGATGGCGCTAAGGACAGCGCCAAGAAACGAGTTTTGTTGGTCGACGATGATCCGGAGATCATCGATGCCCTACGTTACGCATTGAATGCGAAAGGATTCGAGACATTGATTGCCCGCGACGGCAATCAAGGACTCGCCATGGCCGAACGCGACGATCCCGATCTGGTGATCTTGGACATGATGATGCCCAAGCGGAGCGGCTTTCTCGTTCTGGAAAAACTGCGTCGCACGCACCCCGTCCCCGTCCGGGTGATCATGATCACAGCCAACGAAGGCAGCCGGCATAAAGCGTACGCCGAAATGCTGGGGGTGGACGACTACATCCGCAAGCCGTTCGGAATGGACCGCCTGCTCGACAGCGTCGAGCGTCTGCTGGCGTAAGTAAGTAAAGAAACCGGTTGCAGAATAGGGGATAAGTCCGATTAACGCCTTATTGGACTTATCCCCTTTTCTGCACCAGTCACCGCTCGTTGGTATCAGACTTTCTCAGCTTTTTCTTCGTCAGCATCGGGAGTCATTTTGTCCCAGAAAGCCAGTCCAAACACCACGAAAACGACGCCAGCCAGAATGGCGGGGAAAACCCAGTACAGTTGCCACTCGATTCCCGTTTGATTGATCAATTCTACCGTTATTGACTCGGATTCGGGGTAGCCTTTGTCGAACATTGCCAGCAGAGATTCAAGCGTAGTTCGACTTTGACCTTCCGTCGCAGTTTTAACTTCTGCTACCAGTGTTCCTGACGGAGCCACACCGTAGGTAGACTCGCCGACGTTGATCGTGTTAGGTAATGCGATCTCGGTAAATGGAATCGTACCGCCAAATGCGAATCGAAATCCAAAGAACATCCCTAGACCCTGAGTCAGGAATACGAGTAAGCCTTGAGCCTGACCGCGGATTTCTTTCGGTGCCTTGTTGTCGGTGTACATGAATCCGGTGACAAAGAAAAAGTCGTAGCAGATTCCGTGTAAGGCGACGCCCACGAACAGCATCCAGGAAACCTGGTCCGGTGCTCCCATCGCAAAGAGTGCATAACGCAGAACCCAGCAACCCATCCCAATCAACAACATCATCTTCACGCCGAGCTTGCGGAAGAAGAATGGAATCAGCAGCATGAAAAAGATTTCACTCATCTGACCGATGGTCATCATCGATCCAGCTTCTTTGAATCCTGCCGCGCCGAGAAAATTGGATGTCTGACCATAGTAATAACCAAGTGGGATGCAAATCAGTGCCGAGCAGATTGCGAAGACTGCGAATCCGGGATTCTTCATTAACTTCATCGCGTCCAGCATCAAGAGAGATCTGATATTGAGCGGTTCGCCCTTTGCGGGTGGTGGCGTGTTCGGCAAAGTGAAACAATAAGCACCTAAGAGGAGCGAGCAGATAGCTCCTAACCAGAAGATGCTCAGCGAATCCGACCAACCTGCGAAGCCGACTCCCAATCCTGCGGCAATCCAACCGATCGTTCCCCAAACACGCGTCTTGGGATACAAATCCTGCGGAAGATTGGTAAAGGTGATCGTATTACTCAGGCCAAGTGTCGGCATGTAACAGCACATGTGGGCGATCATCAGCCAAACCATGATCTTGCCGCCGTCTTCGCCTTGCGCCGCAAAGTACGGAACAAAACACATGATGACTCCGCCTAAAAGCATGAGCGCCCCCATCACGATTTGTGAGGGGAAAAAACGATCTGCGACCAGACCCAGAAAAAGTGGTGCAAAAATTGCAGCAATCGGCGCAGATTCAAATGCAGCCCCGATATAGTCGCCAAGCCCATTACTGCCAAGCGCCAGGGCAAGCGTCGCAAACCATGCTCCCCACGTAAAGAACTGCAGGAACATCATCACCGAGAGTCGAATCAGTATGTTTGACGAATTGTCGGAATGCGTACCGCCACTCATAGATTTAAAACTCCAAGGGATTGTCACCGGGAACTGGCGAATGGAGATCCATCTTGAAACACAGGTTGAGCATTCTAGTGAACTTCCGCAGCGGAAGAAAGCATTTGACGGCCACTCGAAGGATGTTTTCTCCTGGATGGGCGGATCGACCACCAGCTGGCAGACTTATGGCAGTAAGGCAGGCTCTAACTGAAATTGAACAAGACCTTGCCACCCGAAGGATTGGATGAGTAATCGTCACAAGATGCACGAAGCGTCACGGAAAACGCGTTGCAACTTTCCAGCTTTGCACCAAGCATTTCTTGTATTGTCTGGATTTGCGGCTTGCTGCGTGGTAGCGTTGCACGTGTATTCTGTGCAATGCGTGCAGTCGGTGGACCGTAGTCAGTGAGTTTTCTCGATGCCGATACAGCGTTTGTTGATCTTCCTCCTGTTTGCCACAACCGTTGTAAACGGGCCGAAACCAGTTTGGGCCACCGAGCCAGATGCACCAATTGCTCTGATTGGGGGTCGCTTGCTAACGCAAACTGATCAAGGCAACCTGACCGGTGACATCGTGATCCACGATGGTAAGATCCTCGCCGTGGGGGCCGGAATCGAGATTCCAGCGAACGCTCGGCGGATTGACGTGAACGGCCTCACCGTGACGCCCGGCTTGATCGATGTGCGCAGCACGCTGTGGCTAACGCCGGCCGCAGCTCGCGAGGCCGCCAGCGATGGTCGGCTCAATGCGCTCGACGGGGTCGACCCTCTCTCGGAAGACTGGCGTGAGGTTGCCAGGCAGGGTGTGACGGCCGTTTATGTTCAGCCGTCGGGTAATCTTGGCGGTAGCGGCGCGGTCCTGGCGGTGGCACCAAGTGATTCGGTTGACACTTTGGTCATCCGGTCTGTCGCGGGTGGGCAGGCAACTTTGGGAACAACGGGCACTTCGACGACATCACGCCATCGCTTTACGCAATACGATCGGATAAAGAAGGCCTTTGATGCCGCCAAAAAATATGGTGAGCAGAAAACAAAGTACGCTGAATACCAGGCCAAGCAAAAGAAGGCCGCAGCCGATGACGCGAAGAAAAAGAAAGCGGACAGCGCCGACAAGAAAAAAAAGAAGGATGAATCCTCTGCGACCTCTGACAAGGAGAAGAACGACAATAAAGAGAAGAAGCCTGCCGCCGACACTGCGGCCGCCAAATCTAAGACCACGTCGTCCACGGTAAAGCCACCGACCAAACCGACGCCGGATCCCGCCAAAGATTTTCTCCTAAGAGTGTTGTCGCGCGAAGTCCCGCTTCGCATTGAAGCCCACCGCGAAGACGACATCGCGCACGTCTTAAAGTTGGCCGACGAATTCAGTATGCGAATCGTCCTGGAAGGGGCGAGCTACCCGCGTGCGCAGCTCCAGCAGTTGATCGATCGGCGCACGAATCTGGTACTTGGCCCGATCGTGCAATTGGAAAGCTCGCCCAGCTATCGCAAAGGCCGAGGCGACGACTGGCTAACTTCGCTCACTTCTGACGGTCTGCGTTGGGCGCTCTCCACGTTTGGCGAACAGCCACGAACATCGCGTCTGCTGCGTGTACAGGCAGCGGCGGCGGTGGCGCTGGGCGTCCAGCCGCAGCGCGTCTTGCAAGCGATCACCAGCGACGCCGCAGCGATTCTAGGAGTAGACGATCGGCTGGGCACGCTTGCCAAAGGCAAGCGTGCCGACGTCGTCGTGTTTGCCGGCGACCCTCTGGACCCTGCCACC
>JASLRF010000518.1 GCA_030744095.1 Pirellulaceae bacterium
CGGGGATCGTGATCAGGAACGGATCCATCACTCGATTCATGCGTTTGTGGGCTAATGACTCGTAGATCGACTTGTTTCGTGCCGATTGGTCCCGTTGCACGACCCGCCGTTGGTTGTTGCGGATGATCACCAACTGCGGGCGCTCGTCCAGCCCCTCAACCAATTCGGAAACGGAAACCCCCAACGCTTTCGCGATGCCTGCCAGTGCGGGCAGCGATGGCGTGACGCGGAAGTTCTCCACTTTCGACAACCAGCTACGCGTCAGGCCAGCCTGGGCGGCGACCTCTTCAACGGTTAATCGTTGGTCGAGACGACGGCTCTTAATCCGCTGAGCAAGTTCTACCAGGTTCATAAAGCACCGTAAGCAAGATTGAACCAGTTTGATAATCAATTAACGCGTTTTTGTTCAATGTCGTCGTGTCACCGACGAACGGGCAGTGCAACGATCGCGCTACAAACACACGCCACGGCAACTACCACAAATACAAGACTCGTGTTGTCATTCGTCTCAATGATCCACCCAATCAGCGGTTCACCAAGACCCGCGAACACATAGGCAAACGTGTTCATGATGCCAGTTCCTGTGCCTGCTCGCGCACGACCCAGCAGGTCTGGACAGAGAGCCCAGAACGCCGATTGAGGCCCGTAGGCAAAAAAGCCGGTCAAAAAGAGCACGGCAATGCCCACGGGATTGTCTTTGGGACAGAAGAACATTCCAAGCGACGAAAGGGCGGCCAGCGTCATGAACAAAGCGATTACCGGTGAGCGTCTGGAATGAAACAGCCGGTCTGACAGCCAGCCGCTGGTCATTGCGCCTAATGCCATTCCAATCGGTAGCGCAATGCTGATCCATTTTGTGTCGGAGTCCTTCCAATCTTCGCCAAGGAAGTGGACGGGCACCCACACCAGCAGGCCGTACCGGGCCATGTTTTGAAACCCTATCGCGACGGAGGCAAACAGGAACCGGACGTTCGTCAGGACATGCAAGTAGCGCTGACTTGAAGACGCACCAGACTCTCCGGCGCTGGTGACTGAAGAAGCGGATTCATCTTCAGTTTCGGTCAGAGGAAGAAACCCCAACTCCTCCGGCCGATCACGCACGATCAGGTAATACGCGACGCCTCCGACAAGCAACAGTAGGACTGGCAGGCGAAAGATCCACCGCCAGCCGAGTTCAAGTTCCAGAATCAACGAGGAAGTCGTGAATGCCAACACGGATGACATACCGGCGGCAAAGACATACAGGCCGTAAACTTTGCCACGTTCACGATTACTCCACCAGTTCGAGAGGACACGGCTGCCTGGAGCCCAGCCCATTGATTGTGCATAGCCGTTAGCTGCCCAAGGCACGATGAGACTCGTGAAACTCGTGCCCCAACTGACAACCCAGTTTAGCCCGCACGAGATAACCGCGCCGAGACTCATCATGCGACGCCCACCGAATTTGTCACCCAAATTCCCGTTAACTGCCTGCCCAACGGCATAGGCCCACAACAGTGCAGTGCTGACCCAGCCAAGCGTCCATTTGGAATATCCAAGCTCCTCTTGGATGCCGGGAATCGCAAAACCGAATGTCTGCCGGCCCGTGTAGAAGAAAAGGTAGCAGAACATTGTCGCCAGCAGCATTCGCCACTGTGCAACGCGGAACCGCCGCGTCTCGTGGCCGACCAGTCCTTTACCCACGGCTTCCCTCTCGTCGCTCGGGAAGGGCAGACGCAACCTTCGGTCCGCCCCGGCCGCCTTGCCATTGTTGACTTAGAATCACTATGTGTGTATCGTACTGAACGTCCTGGCAACGTGCAATGCACGACTACGACGGAACAACCAACAGCGCTCTGCTCGTTGAATGAGCTGGCGGCGCTAGGCGCGGTCGTTTTTTCCCAGTGGCCCGACGCTAGCGCGTTCGGCTCAATGTTAGATTATGGTCTACCAGCGCGCCTGCCGATCAGAAACATGAATCAGATGGAACAACATGTCGTTCACTCGCGGGAAGGCGCTCTCGCTGAAGTTAGCGAGATTCTCGAACGAATCTCCGCAAGCCGGTTGTTCTTTGTCGTCGACGAGTCCGCTTATGCTGCCTCTGGAGCCGCCGAGATTCTGGAGCCCCATTTTCGCTCTTGTGCAGTCACACGGTTCTCGGGCTTTGAATTGAACCCGAAACTTCACGACATCGAGCGCGGCATCGAGCAAATCCGCGAGGCACATCCCGACTTGGTCGTCGCGTTGGGCGGCGGAACGGCGATTGACCTGGCCAAGCTGATTGGGACGTTGGCCGACCAGGATGTTTCCGCTCGCAAAATCATCCTAGGCCAGGCTCGCATTGGGCGAGTTGGTCCGCCGCTCGTTGCAATCCCGACAACGGCCGGCACGGGGAGCGAGGCCACACATTTCGCTGTGGCCTATGTTGATGGTGCAAAATATTCGGTTGCAGACAACGCGCTGCTTCCTGACTTTGCGATCGTCGATCCGTCGCTCACTCACAGTTTGCCGGCCGGTGTCACGGCGGCGACCGGACTGGACGCTTTCTGCCAGGCGATCGAGTCCATGTGGAGCGTTCACTCGACACCCGAATCTATCGGCTATGCGGACGAATCGATCCAGCTCGTGTGGCGACATCTCGCAGCGGCGGTTCAGCATCCTGATATTGATGACCGTCATGCGATGTGCAGGGCTGCGCATCTAGCCGGCAAGGCCATCAATATCTCCAGGACGACGGCTCCTCATGCGATCTCGTACACGATCACATCGCAGCTGGGCGTGCCTCACGGGTGTGCCGTTGCCCTCACTCTCGGCGCCGTCCTGGATTTTAATTGTCACGTCACAGAGGCGGACTGCAACGATTCTCGCGGCGCTGTGTATGTACGCAAGACCATCGACGACATCGCTGGCTTGCTCGGTTTCGAAACGTCCCTTGATGCGGAACGCGGCATCCAGAGCTTCGTGGCGTCGCTGGATTGTCCGACGCAACTGTCCGAAGTCGGCGTCACATCAGATGCACAGATTGAGGAGATCGTCCAGCGCGTCAACGTCGAACGATTGGCCAACAATCCTCGCCGCCTTACGAACGAATCCTTGAGGGCGATTTTGACGTCGATCCGTTAGACTCCTTATGATCGAAAACTCGTCGTATTTGAGTCAAGTTCTAGCGACGGGCACCGACCGCAGGTTGGTCGGGGAGCGGGTTAATAAGACCGAGCGGTAGCTCGGATTGGTTCGAGGCCCTGCCTCGTTAGACGATCTTGAAACATTCAGACACAAAGGACTCATGATTGTGACCGAATCCAATAGCTCCAGAATTCTGAAGAACTATGTCAACGGCCGCTGGTGTGAACCATCAGTGGATGAGTTTCTTGATGTGTGCAATCCGAGCAACGGGCAGATACTTGCCAAGGTGCCACTGTCAGGCGAGGCGGAGGTGAATCATGCCGTCTCGACGGCCCACACTGCGTTCGACTTATGGCGTCGTACTCCCGTTGCCCAGCGATGCGCACCTGTCCGGAGGCTGGCCGAGTTGTTGCGTGAGAACTTCGAAGTACTTTCTCGGCAAATCACCGAGGAGATGGGAAAGAGCCTGCCGGATGCCCGCGCGGAAATGAAACGGACCATCGAGAATGTGGACGTTGCCTGTGGGATGCCGACACTAATGCAAGGAGAAAACGTCACGAACTGCGCCGCTGGCATCGACGGCGAGGTCCTTCGTCTGCCGATTGGCGTGTTCGGCATGATTGCACCATTTAACTTCCCCGCGATGGTGCCATTCTGGTTCCTGCCTTATGCGATCGCCTCCGGGAATACCGTTGTGCTGAAGTGCTCCGAGCAAGTGCCCAGTACGATGCAGGCCCATTTCGCGCTGATCGACCAGTGCGGCTTCCCTCCGGGTGTGATCAACCTTGTCAACGGCGATAAGCGGGCTAGCCAAGCACTGGTTCAACATTCGGACGTCGACGGCATTTCATTTGTCGGATCGACGATCGTGGCTCGACAGATCGCTGAGATGTGCGCCCGCACGGGCAAACGCTGCCAGGCGTTCGGTTCGGCAAAGAACTATCTCGTCGTCATGCCGGACGCGAAGTTGGATCACGTTGTACAGAATATGCTGACGAGTTGTCTTGGCTGTGCCGGACAGCGATGCATGGCCGCATCGGCGATCGCATGTGTCGGTGAAAAGACGTATCGGCAAGTGTGCGAGCAGTTCACCACGGCCGCGGCAAAAGCCACGGTTGGCAATCCACTCGATCCAGATCTAACCGACGAAGAGCTCGTGATTGGACCTGTTATCAGCGCCGCCGCAAAACAACGCATTGAAGGTCTGATCCAAGCCGGAGTCGACGAAGGTGCGACCTTATTGTTGGATGGCCGCGGTGCTGAGATTTCTGGATGCGAAAGAGGCCATTTCATCGGACCAACCGTGTTGGCCGATGTCCGACCTGGATCGATCCTGGAACGCACGGAGATCTTTGGCCCAGTCGTGATCCTGCTGAGATTCGATTCGCTGGACGACGCCATTGCAACTATCAACCGCCACGAATTCGGCAATGGGGCTTCCATCTATACGCAAAACGGTTATTGGGCGCGCCAATTCAAGACCGAGACGCAAGCTGGAATGATTGGCATCAACGTCGGCATTCCCGCACCCGTCGCCTGCCTTCCGTTCGGGGGAATGAAAGGCAGCATCTTTGCCGACATCAAAGGGCAAAGCAAAGAGGTCGTCCGCTTCTTTACCGAGAGCAAGATTGTTACCCAGAGGTACTGGCCGGAAGAGGATGGCGTCGGCTGAATCGTCAACACGATCCGTGAGACGAGGAACAATACGTTTGATTCATTTCGGTGTCAAAAAAGACACCGTATCTGATCGCAAGACCATAACTTCAGAATTTCAAAAAGGAATGCCCGTACGATGAGTTACCAAACCGAATACGTTTTCTCTCGCACGTATCGGGGTAAGGTCAAGGGCCTCGTACTCGATTGGAGTGGTACGACGGCCGACGCTTATGTGATCGCCCCAGCCGTGGTGTTCGTCGAGGTCTTTAAGAACAAAGGCGTCGAGATCTCCATGACGGAAGCTCGAGGCCCGATGGGTCTACGCAAAGACCTGCACATC
>JASLRF010000519.1 GCA_030744095.1 Pirellulaceae bacterium
AAAGTAGCATCACACCTAAAACAAAGATGATAGGGAAAATTATATTTCGGCCATGGTAAGCACTTTTTTTTCTTTGCCGCTTTTTCAACAACCTAGATACTCACTTCCAGCAAATTTAACGTTTCCATTCAGCCTTTCTTCAATTCTCAGCAACTGATTGTATTTGGCCATCCGGTCGCTGCGCGAAGCGGACCCGGTCTTAATCTGGCCGGTCCCCATTGCGACGGCCAAATCGGCAATCGTCGAATCTTCCGTCTCTCCACTACGATGACTGGCGACGCTGGTATAGCCATTCTGGTGAGCCAACTGAATGGCGGCAATCGTCTCTGACAGCGTTCCAATCTGGTTGACCTTGATCAAGATGCTATTGGCGATGCCCTCGTCGATCCCGCGTTGGAGTCGTTCGGTGTTGGTCACGAACAGATCGTCGCCGACCAACTGTGCTTTGTCACCGAGCTTGTCGGTCATAATCTTCCAACCAGCCCAATCATCTTCACTGCAACCGTCTTCGATCGAGCAGATGGGGTAATTGTCGGCCCAGTCAGCCAGGAAATCGACCATGCCCGCCGAATCGATCTGTTTGCCGTCGATTGTGTAGACCTTCTTCTCGCTGTCGTACAATTCGGTTGCCGCGACATCCAGCGCGATGTGTACCTGTTCGCCTGGTTTGTAGCCGGCCTTCTCAATCGCTTGCATGATCAAGTCGAGTGCTTCACGGTTACTGCCGAGATCGGGCGCGAAACCACCTTCGTCGCCAACAGCGGTATTGAGCCCTTTGTCCTTGAGGACATTCTTAAAGTGGTGGAAAATCTCACATCCACAACGCAGGGCGTCTCTAAACGACGGAACCCCCAACGGCATGACCATGAACTCCTGAACGTCCACCGAGTTATCCGCGTGTTCGCCGCCGTTGACGATGTTCATCATGGGAGCTGGCAAAATGTTCGCGCCAACACCGCCGAGATAGCGGTACAACGGCTGGCCCGTATGGATCGCGGCTGCTTTGGCCACCGCAAGCGAAACTCCCAGGATTGCGTTGGCACCCAGGTTTTTCTTGTTCGGCGTGCCATCCAGATCGATCAAACGCTGGTCGATTGCCAATTGGTCTAGTGCATCCCAGCCCATTAAGTTTTCGGCAATGGTGGTGTTGATGTTGGCGACCGCCTTGGTCACGCCCTTGCCCAGAAAAGCGTGGTCGTCGCCATCCCGCATTTCCCATGCCTCGTGCGCTCCGGTGCTGGCACCACTGGGAACCGCGGCACGCCCGAAGGCGCCGTCGCTGAGCGAGACTTCGACTTCGACCGTTGGGTTTCCACGACTGTCCAGAATCTGCCGTCCGTGAACTGCTGCAATCAAACTCATGACTTTGCCTTTGACCGATCGTTGTTTCGTGAGAACTGCCTTGCCGACGTCCAATTGCGGGCGGGAAACCACCCATTGTGCCCGAGCATCGGCGTTTTGGCTATCCCCGCTCTGACGAGGCGGTTGTTCCCCATTTCCATCCGCACCCGACTCGATCCCTGCCTCGATCTGGGGCATACTTGAACCATAATTGTGTTTGCCGACGTCTCGTTGTAATTGTTGCAGGCTGCCTTGGGAGGCGACTTCACAGATGTTTACTGGATTGGTCGAGGGAAAGGGAACGGTGGCTGGGCTCGTAGCGCAGGGGGCGGGAATGCGGCTTGTGATCGATATCGGAAATCTGGTCGAGACCAGCCAGATCGGCGACAGCGTGGCCGTCAATGGATGTTGCCTGACCGTTGTAGAGACTGACGAGCAGAAGCTGGGATTCGATACTGTGCCGGAAACGCTTCGCTGCACCAACCTTGGAAAACTCGAGGTGGGCAGCCATGTTAACATCGAACGATCGCTGCGATTGGGTGATCAGTTGGGTGGCCATCTGGTCACCGGCCATATTGACGCCGTAGGCCAATTGGACGAGAGAAGCGATGAAGATGAATGGTCCTTTCTTTGGTTTCGCTGTCCGCGCCGGCTCACATTGCAGATGGCGTCCAAAGGATCGGTCACCATCGATGGCATCAGTCTCACGCTAGTGGATGTGGAAGACGATCGATTCAGCGTGGCGTTGATTCCACACACTTTGGCGGTAACGACGATGGGCAAGTTGGCAGTAGGCGATGACGTTAACCTCGAGACGGACCTGCTGGCAAAGTATGTCGAACGGCAGATTCAAGGTTTTTCGACCAACCGCTCCGAGCCGAGCAGCTAGCGCTTTATGAAAGCGTGTTTCCCCTGATCCACACCTTTGACCCCCAACCGCTTCCATGCCAGAACGCCAAACTTCTTCCTATCTCATGCGTCGCTTCGAGGAGGTGGGGTTGCAACCGGACAAGCGGCGAGGCCAGAACTTCCTGATTGACCTGAATCTCCTCAACATGTTGGCAAGCAGTTGTGACCCGAGTCCGCAGGACGTGGTGCTCGAAGTTGGCACGGGTCTGGGATCGCTGACTTCGATCGTCGCGCCGCAGGTTGCCCACATGGTAACGGTGGAAATTGACGAGCACCTGCGGCAGCTTGCATCGGAAGAGTTGGCAGACATTGACAACATCACGCTGTTGGGGATCGATGCGCTGCGGAATAAGAACAACTTGCACCCGGACGTCCTGGCGACGGTCCAGGAAAAGCTTGACGCAGTACCTGGCTCGCGTTTCAAGTTGGTGGCGAATCTTCCCTATAACATTGCGACGCCCGTGATCTCGAATCTGCTTTCAACCGCCATGACGCCCCATTCCATGACGGTCACGATTCAAAAGGAGTTGGCGGATCGGATTACCGCGCCACCAAGTTGCAAAGACTACAGTGCGCTCAGCATCTGGGTGCAAAGCCAGTGCGACGCACGTATCGTTCGTGCCATGGCACCGTCGGTATTTTGGCCTCGACCGAAAGTGCATTCGGCAATCATTCATATTGCGATCAACGAAGAAAAACGCGGTCGCATCCCCGATCGCAAGTTCTTTCATACATTCGTGCGGGCGATGTTCTTTCATCGTCGGAAGTTTTTGCGCAGCGTGCTGCTGAGTGCCTTCAAGAATCGGCTGAGCAAGCCGGATGTGGATGCGCTCATGGAAGTGCAGGGCCTGGGTCCCCAGACTCGGGCCGAAACTCTCGATGTGGAAGCGATGCTGTCGCTTTGCGAGGCGGTCCGCGGACATTTGGAGTGATCTTCCAGCCCTCCGCAGTGCTGGTATTCTACTTTCTCCAGGCCTCAATCGCTGTCGCAGGCTCCTCAAGCTGGTCGCGCTGGACTAGACTGAAGCGACAACGAGACCCTGGAAACTGAAACGGTGAGAGGTTTTCCGTATGCGATTTATCGAATTGACCGGCAAGATGCTGGCCTCCATTATTGACGACAAGGAACTGACTGCTGAAGACCTCAGGACGGCCGACGTGACCGACGAGACCATCGTGCGGATTAACGAGCAAGGTGACATAGAGGTTCGTCGGCCTCAAAGATGGAGTGTCATCGGTGGGTTGTTGGGGGACTTTGCACATCGCATTCCGCAGGCTACCGGGCTGGACTGGGTTTGACCTGCGGCGGTGTCTGACTCGAACACGCGCTAGCCTGGCAAACTCGAGACTCTCGCTAGGCTGCACTCGATTCGAACGCGTCATCGGCCCTTGACCCGCCTGGTAGGATTCGGTACCAACAAAGAAGAAGGACGCGATCGTTTCGCGACCATGTTGTTGTATTAAATCCTACGAGGGACTTAGCGGTGACAGTCTTGCACAGCGGCACGACAGAGAAGTATTCGGACAATTGGTCGTCAGCGTTTGGTGGCGGCAAGAAAAAAGTTGCAGCCAAAAAAACGACGAAGCGGGCCGCCGTAAATAAGAAAAAGGCATCACTGAAGAAGAAGGGTGCTACCGCTAAGAGCCCAGCAGCCAAGAAGAAAACGACCAAAAAGAAATCCAGGAAAACGAAGTGATCGGCAGCGTCTCCTCGAGGTGCGTGTAGATTTGTTCACTCAAGAAGACGATCGGAATTGATGCATGAAGATTCACCTTCGCTACTGCTCTTCGTGAAACTACGAACCAAAGGCCGTCAGTCTGGCGACCAAAATCTTGACGCAATACAAGCAACGTATCGAAGGGATGGAACTGCAGCCATCCAGTGGTGGATGTTTCGAGTTGACTGTCGATGGCGAGTTGGTGTACTCAAAATTGGACACCGGTCAGTTTCCTGACGAAGACGAGATGGTCACCACTGTTGGCGCGCGGCTCTGATCGTGATGGGCCAATTGTTGATCAGGATTTCAGTGACGGACAGTTCGTCAACATAACGTTGCCCAACTACGCTCGCGACAGAAACTCGCTGGTTCGCGTGTCGACCTTGATCCGTTCGCCCTGTTTGATGTACTCGGGGACCTGCACGACCAAACCTGTTTCCAGCGTGGCAGGTTTGGTCCGGCCCGTCGCCGAGTTTCCTTTGATACCGGGGTCGCATTGTGTGATGATCAGTTCGACAGCAACCGGCGTTTGGATTCCCACGCATTGGTCGTTGTAGATTAATGCCAATACCCCTTCGAGTTCTTCGGTCAGGAATTGACTCGCGTCACCGAGATCTCCCAGCGGCAGAGACCATTGGTTGAAGTCGGTCTGATCGAGGAAGTGGATGTCCGTGGCATCGGAAAACATCATCTTCACGGGCCGACGTTCAAAGTCGGCTTCGTCAAGGGTCTCGCCACCTTTGAGTGTGATGTCAGTTTTCTGCTTAGAGACGAGATTGCGCCCGCGAAACTTGTACAACGTGGCCGCACCGCGTGCCGACGGCGTTTGGACACTGATGGTCTCGATCAGTACGGGGGCGTCGTTGTAGTTGAGCACGGCACCGGGTTTGATCTCTTTTGCTTGCATGCGGGCGCTGCCTATTGTGTGGATGTTCGGTTGCGCGAACGTCAACGAGAGGGGAAGTGACGGTGGCTGAGAATCAGGTGATCAGCGAACCGGATTGGGGATCGACCCCGACGCCCTTGCAGAGATATACGATCTGTTCAATGACCAACAGCAGCGCGCCAGGATCCAGGAATCCTTCCTCGTCGTCGGCGGAGTTCCTGACTTCTTCGAAATGGAAAATGTCGAAACGCGAATCGCATTCGCCGAGCAGATTGAGCTTTTCCTGATCCTCGCTGGAAAGTGTCTGTTTGGCGAAGTCGTTCAGCAATTCCTGCACATGGTCATTGACTTCTTCGCCGGCGACAAACGTCACATCCATGCCGGAGAAGTCTTCAGACGACTGGACCGTAGCGGACTCGAAGCGGCCGTCGACATCGCCATTGACGTTGGTGACCTCGTTATGGCCCGTTTCCAACGCACTGGCCACGTCCTCGACCGTTGGGTGGTCACCTCGGCGGAACAGCACAAAGTACGTCTCTCGCCATTTATACCGTTCATCTCCAAATAACGACATTAGTTACCGCCAATCTTCATCGAATTCATCACCGTTTTGCCAAGCTTCAATTGTTTGTAGCAGACCATCGCGCTCTTCACGTGACGCCCAAACAGATTCATCCTGTTCCAGTCGTACTTCATAATCGCCTTCGTGCATACAGTCGTCATGACCACAGAAATGTGGCAGGTTTGAAATCCACATGACTCGGTAGAGCGGAATATTCTTGTCATCGACGACGCAAAAAACGGGAGGCATGAGAGCGATCCTTTACCTCGGTGTGCTCAACGATTAGAGCCCAGTTCTTGCGAACCCAATTCTTGAGAACGGAGCGTAGCCGCCTCGACTGCGTCAATCAATGCAGATCGCAAACCGTTTTGCTCCAATACTTGTAAGCCAGCGATCGTTGTGCCACCCGGACTCGTGACTCGATCTCTTAACACACTCGGATGTTCCGTCGTTTCGAGTACCATTTTGGCCGCCCCGTAAACGGTTTGGGCCGCCAGCGCCGTCGCCGTGGCACGTGGAAGTCCCATCCGGACCCCGCCATCGCTTAGCGCCTCGATCATAGTATATACATACGCCGGTCCAGATCCCGATAGACCAGTGACGGCGTCAAGTTGATTTTCCTCGACGGGGACGGCCGTGCCCACCGAAGCCAGCAATCTGGCGACCAGTCGAGCGTCTTCGTCGGACGCGCTGGGTCCGACTGCATAGCCCGCAGCCCCGCAGCCGATCAGGCACGGAGTATTGGGCATCACGCGGACGACACGCTGGCTGCGGAGACCATCACAGAGCGTAGCGAGCGGCGTTCCCGCGATGATCGAAACGAACAGGCAGGATCCCGGGGCACCAGCTCTCAGTTCTGCCATGACCTCTGACAAACACTGTGGTTTAACGGCCAAGAACACGACATCCGCAGTCGTCACTACTTCGGCATTACTCCCGCAGTGACCAGCACCTGGCAACTCGGACTCGAATTGCTCGACCGCGGCGGTGATGGGATCGTATGCCAGCAAATCCGTTGGCTGACATAGACCGGCCTGGACGAAGCCTTTTGCCAACGCTCGGCCCATTTGACCGGCCCCGATAAAGCCAATTTTCAATTCTGGTTCCCTTATCAATGATTGGACCTCTGATCCAATCGTAAGCCAAAGTGCTGGCGATCACAATCACAGCATTTCCGTGGCCGAGTTTCGACAAGCGGATTCGAAGTTGCGCGAACTTCCGACGACGCGTCCTTCTCATCTAGGAGGTGACACCGTAAAATCGCGGTTCGGCTCGAAGTCGCGACGGTCGACCTGTTGCATACCCCCAACATGCGGGCAACGCGAGCATCACCGTTTTCGTCAGAATGAGGTTGATTGATGGCCGTGGAAACTGCGGTTGAACGCCTATTTAACTTCTCGGCAGGGCCCGCTGCGATCCC
>JASLRF010000520.1 GCA_030744095.1 Pirellulaceae bacterium
CTTGGTCTACTATTTGACCGAGCCGTGCGGCGAGTCCTTTCACATGCTGGTGGTCAATGCGAGTAACCGCCAGAAGATTGTGGATTGGATCCAGGGTCACCTGACGCCCGAGCATGGCGTCCGGTTCGAGGACCAAACGACGGACACTGCGATGATCGCCGTCCAGGGGCCCAATGCGATCCGACTCGTGGAACCGTTGGTTGACACACCGGTCGCCGCGTTGAAGTACTATTCCGGTGCCGTGACGCAGATCCGTGGTGCGCCCGGAATTGTCAGTCGGACGGGCTACACGGGCGAAGATGGTTGCGAGCTGATTGTACCGGCAGCAGACGCCGCAACACTGTGGGAGCAACTCGCCGAGGATGGCGCTGCGTTGGGCCTGCAACCAGCCGGCTTGGGAGCACGCGACACGCTGCGGTTGGAGGCCGCAATGCCCCTCTATGGCCACGAATTATCCGAACAGATCGATCCCTACCAGGCTGGTCTTGGTTTTGCGGTCCACCTGAAGGATCGGCACTTCATCGGCCATGCGGCGCTGACCAAGTCGAAGGAGGCCGGCGATTGGCCTCGTCGAGTCGGGCTGCAGATGGGGGGTAAACGCGTCGCGCGCGAACAGTTTGCTGTGTTGGCTGCAGGCGAGGTCGTGGGGGCGGTGACCAGTGGAACGTATTCACCGACCCTTGAGCGTCCGATCGCAATGGCTTATGTTCGGTCCGATGTGGCTGACGTCGGCACGGAACTGGAAGTTGACATACGCGGTCGCAGGGTCTCAGCCCAAGTGGTGCTGCTACCCTTTTATCGTCGCCACCGGACGTGAACAGAAATCAACACTGGGTAATAAATGTGGATGCAAAGTAATCGGTACAAAGTAATCGACAAAGAGTAATGGATGACGTGCAGCGGTGGGTTGCTTCCGTTGCCTGGTCTCAAGAGAGGACGACGCTGTGGATCCAAGAAATGTGAAACCCGAGGAACTGCTTTACGCGGAAACGCACGAGTGGGTCCGGGTGACTGAAGAGGATGGCCAACAAGTTGCCACAATCGGCATTTCCGCATTTGCCGTCGAGCAACTGACGGACTTGGTCTTTATGGAACTGCCCGCTATTGGGACTCAAGTTGAAGCGCAAGGCGAGTTTGGCGAGGTCGAATCGGTCAAGGCCGTCAGCACGCTCTACAGCCCGATCGCGGGCGAGATCATTGCGGTTAACGAGAAGTTCATTGTGGATAACGAGAAGGTGGCAGATGCCCTCGAATTGCTCGGTCAAGATCCGTTCGGTGAAGGTTGGCTGATCAAGGTCAAGATCTCTGACGAGTCTGGGCTGGCTAAGCTGCTCGATCACGCCGCGTACCAAAAACAGTGTGCCGAAGCGGAGTGATCCGCCCGACGGTCCTGCCGACACCATGTAGATAGACTCGAGCCGACGAACCATGCCCTACACATTTAACACCGACGAAGAACAACGCCAAATGCTGGAAGCTATCGAGGCCTCGTCGATTGACGACCTGTTTGCCTGCATTCCAGAGTCGTTGCGGCATGACGGGCCGCTCGATCTGCCCGACGCGTTGACCGAACTTGAATTGGCACAGCACATGTCCGTCTTGGCCGGCCGCAACATTCCGGCTGGCGAGCGGATCTGTTTTCTGGGCGGTGGCAGCTACGATCATTTCATTCCGGCCGTGGTGGATGCCATCGCCTCGCGCAGCGAGTTTCTTACATCCTATACGCCATATCAACCGGAGGTCAGTCAAGGAAACCTCCAGGCGATGTTCGAGTATCAGACGTTGATTTGTCAGCTGACCGGCATGGACGTATCCAACGCAAGTCTGTACGACGGCGGGAGTGCGGTCGTCGAAGCTGTATTGCTGTGTATGCGCGTGACGAGACGGCCCGCCAAAGTGGTCACGACGTCCAGCGTGCATCCCGAGTACCGGCAGATTATCGAAACCTACTTCGCCCAACTGGATACCGAATTGGTCACCGTTGGCGCGCCCGACGGCTCCGTGTCATTGGAGGAACTAGCGGCTGCGGTCGACGACGACACGGCTTGCGTACTGTTACAACACCCGAATTTTTTCGGATGCCTGGAAGATGTCGAAGCGGTGGCGAAAATCGCACATGATCGCGGTGCGTTGTTGGCGTTGTCGGTCGATCCGATTAGTTTGGGGCTGTTGAAACGGCCAGGCGATATGGGGGCGGACGTCGTAGTCGCCGAAGGCCAGTCACTTGGTACGCCAATGCAGTACGGTGGTCCTTATTTGGGGATTATGGCGTGTCGTGAAAAGTTCGTGCGTCGCTTGCCGGGGCGGATTGCCGGGCAAACGACCGATCGCCGCAATCGACGTTGTTGGGTGCTGACGCTGCAGACCCGCGAGCAGCACATTCGTCGCGAAAAATCGACCAGCAATATCTGCACAAATCAGGGGCTGTTCGCGCTGCGGGCCGCCGTTTATCTGGCCACCCTTGGTCCACAGGGGTTGCGCGAGACCGCCAATCTGTGTCTACAAAAGTCACACTACGCGATCGATCAGATCACGGCGGATGATCGGTTTGAACTTGCCTTTACCAGCCCAACGTTCAAAGAATTTGTCATACGGGATCGAGCGGGGCAGGTCAATGAAGTGCTCGCCGCCGCTCTCGATTCGGACATTTTGGCAGGTGTGTCGTTGGCTTGCTGGTATCCAGATCTGGCGGATTGTCTCTTGGTGACCGTTACGGAAAAACGTACAAAGCGCGAAATCGACGCGCTGGCTGATTGTTTTACTCATGCTTCCATGACCGGGTCGGTCGCTCGCGTTTCAGGATGATCCATGCGCAACACTCTTGCTACCAAATTGCTCGTTGAATTGTCGCAGCCCGGACGTCGTGGCGCTCGAATTCCGGCCTGCGATGTCCCCGTGCAACCGATCGACGCATTGCTCCCGGCGGCCGCCATTTCTGATGCGCCGCCACCGCTGCCCGAGCTCGCCGAGGCCGATGTCGTTCGGCACTTTAGCAACCTGTCGACGCTGAATATGTCCGTCGATACGCATTTCTATCCGCTCGGCTCCTGCACAATGAAGTACAACCCCAAGCGCAACGAACGGATGGCGTCGCTGCCTGGGATGGTGGCCCTGCACCCGTATCAGCCGGAAGAGACGCTGCAAGGGATGCTGCAACTCCTATTCGAACTCCAGGAGATGTTAGGAGAGATTTCCGGACTTCCCGCTGTTTCGCTTCAGCCGGCCGCGGGGGCGCACGGTGAGTTGACTTCGCTGATGGTCGCCGCGGCGCATTTCAAAGAGATCGGTGAATCGCGCACCAAGGTGCTGACTCCAGACAGTGCGCACGGCACCAATCCAGCGAGTGCCTCGATGGCTGGGTTTCAGGCGGTGACTGTCAAGAGCACGTCGATCGGTCTGGTCGACATGGACGACCTCCGCAGAAAGCTCGACGAGACCGTGGCGGTCTTCATGATCACAAATCCCAATACGCTGGGGATTTTCGATGATCAAGTTGGCGAGATTGCTGATCTTGTTCACAAACAAGGTGGTCTGATTTACTTGGATGGTGCCAACATGAATGCGATCATGGGCGTCACGCGTCCCGGCGATTTTGGCGCAGACATGATGCACTTCAATCCCCACAAGACGTTCGGTGGGCCACACGGCGGAGGAGGCCCCGGCGCCGGGCCGATCTGTGTGGTGACAAAGCTCGAACCGTATTTACCGACGCCCGTCGTGGCATTGCGGAACAATGGTTTCGTTCTGGATTGGAATCGCAAGAAGTCGATTGGTCGCGTCCGCAGTTTCTTCGGGAATGTCGGTGTGCTAGTCCGAGCGTACTGTTATATTTTAACGCACGGCCCC
This sequence comes from Pirellulaceae bacterium, assembly GCA_030744095.1. The sequence goes on from JASLRF010000520.1 coordinate 3,847, forward strand.
GACGGCTTGCGGCGAGTTTCCGAGAATGCCGTCCTCAACGCAAACTATCTGCTCAGCCGCGTCAAGCACATTCTGCCGGTCCCTCAGGGCGATCGTTGTATGCATGAGTTCGTTGCTTCGGCCAGCGAATTGAAAAAGGGAAAATCGGTGACGGCGATGGATTTGGCCAAGCGACTCGTGGACTACGGATACCATGCACCGACCGTCTATTTTCCTATGACCGTTCCGGAAGCCATGATGATCGAGCCGACCGAGACGGAAAGCAAAGAGACACTGGACGCATTCGCCGAGACGCTGTTTCGGATTACGGACGAGCCTGCCGATGTGTTGCACGAGGCGCCTCATTCCACGACGATCAGTCGCCCCAACGAAGTACAGGCGGCGCGGCATCCGGTATTAAAATGGACGTCCGACTGATTCTCGATCCACCCGCGTCGGGCAGCTTCAACATGGCTATCGACGAAGCTCTGCTTGAATCGGCGA
>JASLRF010000521.1 GCA_030744095.1 Pirellulaceae bacterium
GATCAATTGCGAGACCGTCGCACCCTGTTCACCATTGTGGTTTTGCCGCTGTTGTTATATCCGCTTTTGGGGATGAGTTTTTTACAGATCGCGCAATTTCAGCGCGAAAATATCAGTCCGATGCTAGTGATGGGCGCTGACTCCTTACCGGATACGCCACCATTGTTTGTCGATGGGAAGTTCGCGGAATCGTTCTGTTCGGGCGCCGATGCAAAGCAACTGAACATTGAATTCGACTCGGCAGGGGCGACTCGCGATCTGCAGGCCATGCGGAAGGCGGCCGAAGATGCTGTTCATAGCGGAAAGTTTGACACGGTGTTGATTTTTCCTACCGATTTCGCGGACAGGCTGAATCAGGTTCGCGACCAAATGAACTCGGAAAGACCAGGCGAACCAGCCGCGTCCAGTGCCGCAGAATCCGATGCGGTGTTGCCCGAGCCAGAGATCTTCGTCAACACCGCTCGTGAAAAGTCGGCCATGGCACGTGATCGAGTTGCACGTGTTCTTCGAGGTTGGCGGAACAAGATCATCGATGACAACCTCAGGCAAGCCGACGTGCCGATCGCGGCCACACAGCCGTTTCAAATGGTCAGCACAGACGTGGCGCACGAACGGACCAAGCGAGCGGCAATCTGGTCAAAGATTCTGCCCTTTATCGTGTTGATCTGGGCGCTGACAGGCGCCTTTTATCCCGCCATCGATCTATGTGCAGGCGAAAAAGAACGCGGCACACTGGAGACCTTGCTTTGCAGTCCAGCCGAGCGCAGTGAGATTGTGTGGGGAAAACTGTTGACGGTGATGTCGTTCAGCATGGCGACCTCCGTGTTGAATATGCTCAGTATGGGCCTGACCGGTGTGTTTATTATGTCCCAGATCGCCAAGCTCAGCGGTGGTCAAACGTTGGGGATCGGAGCCCCTCCGCTGGCCGCCATGGGATGGCTGGTTGTCGCGCTGATTCCGATCTCGGCGCTATTCAGTGCTTTGTCACTGGCGATCGCGGCGTTTGCTCGAAGTTCCAAGGAAGGCCAATACTACCTAATGCCGCTGCTGATGATCACGTTGCCACTGATGATGCTACCGATGATGCCCGGTGCCGAATTGGACTTGGGGACCAGCTTGATTCCTGTCACGGGTGTCATGTTGTTGCTGCGTGCCCTGATTGAAGGGCAATACCTGGAGGCCCTGCGGTTTTCACTCCCCGTTATCGGTGTCACCAGTGTGTGTTGCTGGTTCTCGATCCGCTGGGCGATTGATCAGTTCAACAACGAGTCCGTGTTGTTCCGCGAAAGCGAACAATGGGGAATCGGGTTGTGGTTGCGACACATGGTGCGGGACCGCCGCGAGACACCGACGTTGGGCGAAGGAATAATGTGTGGTGTCCTGTTGTTGATTATCCACTTCTTCGCGACGTTGATGGTGGGAGCGCCCAACTCGTGGGTGGATTTTGCCACCACGACGGTCGTTTCGCTCATTGCCTTCATTGCCACCCCGGCATTGTTCATGGCGGTCATGCTAACGCGCAATGTCCGCAAGACACTTCTCTTGCGTCTGCCGCGTGCCAGCACGATACCGATGACAATCCTGCTGGCCGTTTGCATTCATCCGGTCGGATTCGTATTTGGCCAGGGAGTGCAACGGCTCTATCCGTTCAGCGATCAGATGTTGGAGCAAATGCAACGATTCGGCGGGCTGCTCGGCGAAATGCAAACCGCTGTCGGCGTCGGTGCAGTGCTGTTGGTGATTGCTCTAGTGCCGGCTGTTTGCGAAGAAATAGCCTTTCGGGGTTTTATTCTCTCGGGTCTACGGCATATGGGCCATCGCTGGGTGGCGATCTTGATCAGCAGCGTCTTCTTTGGGGCCACACACGGCATTCTTCAGCAGTCGCTTCCCGCGTGTGCGATCGGCATCGTGATTGGGTATGTGGCCGTGCAAACACGAAGCTTGCTTCCCTGCATCGTACTGCATTGTGTTTACAATTCGATGTCAATTGTATTGGCCATGGTGATCCCCACGATCGCCGCGGATTCAGCCGGCCTTCAGTGGCTGTTCGTCAATTCGGACGATGGTTGGGTCTATCGAACCCCTCTGGTGGTCGTGGCTGCTTTGCTCAGTTTTCTACTCCTTTTGTGGTTCCGCCGGTTACCGTTTCAGGCCACCCGGGAAGAGACATTGCACGAAGCTCTGGAACATCAGACGGCTGCCGCGGTTGCCAAGTAATACGACCGAAAACTCCCTCACACTCGCCAAGCAGCCTCCAGATTCCATGACGAACGGACGGTTTACGGTTCGTGCGCGATATCTGTTCCCGTGTGACGCCGCGCCTTCGCGAAACGCCTGCTTGACGGTCCAGAACGGGCGGATCGTTGCGGTAGGGTCAGCCGACGCCGCCAGCATCGTTGATCTGGGGCAAGTGGCAATTCTGCCGGGACTGGTCAACGCGCATACCCATCTGGAATTCAGTAAGCTGAGCGCCCCGTTGGGCTCGCGAGAAATGCCATTTCCAGACTGGGTCCGCCGTGTCATTGCATGGCGTAACGAGCAAAGCACTGAGCGCCGAGGATCGGACAATTGGCGTAACCCGGCAATCGAAGCCGGGATCTGCGAGAGTGTTTTCGCGGGCGTGACAACGCTAGGCGAAATCGCCACGTTGCCGGTCGTTCCCCTTGATCGCTACGGCGATTTTTCAGGGGTCGCGTTTCTGGAACTGCTGGGGCTTCGTGACGAATCGCACGATGCACTGATCGCCGCCGCCCAGCAGTTCACTGCGTCCTCCAAGACATTGCGCTCCAGTCGTTGGGGTCTGAGCCCGCACGCGCCGTACACAGTTTCGCTTCGGTTGCTGGAACGTATCGTGCAGTTGTCAGTCCGCCAGCGATTGCCCGTAACAATGCATCTGGCGGAGACGCGCGACGAACTTGAATTGCTGGACAATGCCAGCGGCCCTTTGTTCGAGTTGCTTCGCGACCTTGGCGCCTGGCAAACCGGCGCGATTCCGTCGGCCACGCGGCCGTTGCATTATCTGGAATCGTTGGCGAAGGCCCACCGTTCGCTGGTCATCCACGGCAACTACTTGGATCGTGCCGAGATCGCGTGGGTGGCACGACACCGCGGTCGGATGTCGGTCGTTTACTGCCCTCGCACGCACGATTATTTTGGGCACGATCGGTATCCGCTGACGGAATTGCTGGCGGCTGGAGTTCGGGTTGCCATCGGAACTGATTCACGGGCTTCGAATCCAGACCTGAGTTTGTTGAACGAATTGCGGTTTGCCGCGCGGACACATCCGGAGGTGGCACTCGACGAGATTCTCCGTATGGGAACGATTGCCGCCGCCGTTGCGCTGGGCATGGACGATCACAGGGGGAGTCTAACCGTCGGCAAACATGCGGATTTTGTGATCTTGCCCATTGGCGATGAGGAGCCGGCAGACCCGTATGAACTGATCATGATGTCTGAAGCCCACGCAAGTGCGGTGTTTCAGGCAGGCGTCCAGGTCTGTGGTGATGGCATTTCGTTCTCCTAGCGCGAGGCGCATGGATGGGCAGGTTGAAAGCGCCGCGGACGTCAATGCGACACGCACTAGAGTCGGCAGTTGGCGATTCGCGTTTCCAGAATGGCCGTTGCACCGAGCTGTTCCAGCTGATCCATGACGGCAATCACATTCTTACGTTCGACCATCACTTGAACCGCACACCACTGATTATCTTCCAACGCGTTAATGGTCGGCGAATTGAAACCGGGTGCGATCCGCTCCGCTTCGGCCAACTTGTCTTTGGGCACGTTGTATTCCAGTAGTGACCATCCACGTGCGATCACGACCCCTTCCAGCCGACGGACGATCAGGTCGGCGACGTCGGGCATGCGTGCCGGCTGGTTTTGAACCAATACCGTCTCGTAGGAATCGATGTTGGTCATCACGCGCAACCGATTGGCTGCCAACGTACTGCCTGTCTGAACCAAATCGACGATGGCGTCGGCGACTCCGAGCGAAATCATGATCTCGACCGATCCCGACAACGGCACCAGATGGACCTTTGCCTGGTGCTCGGCGAAATACCGTTGTGTGATCCTCGGGAAACTGGTCGCGACGCGCTGTCCGTCGAGATCCCCGGGCGAATTGAAATTGCCGTCATCGGGCACACAGACGGAGAGTCGACAGCGGCCGACATCGAGCGCCAGCCGGGTTGTGAGCGAAACTCCCGCCTCCTCGACTAGATCGCTACCGGTGATTCCCAGATCGATGGCCCCTTCAGCGCACAGCAGCGGGATATCGTCAGTGCGAAGGAAGGTAATGTCGACGGGCAAACCGCCTACGCGGGCAAACAGGCCACGGTTCTGCCGTCGAAAACTCAAGCCTGCCAATCCGAGCAGTTCCGCAGCTTGATCGGCCAGGCGGCCCTTACTTGGAAGACCGATCCGAAGGTGACTCATACGTTGACCTTGGGGCTGATTGTTTGTGGAAGTGGTGGCTACGAAGGCACCCGTTGCAGTGATGTGACCTGCTAAGGGGCTTCTTTGCGTGAAGCCTTTTCGGCCAGACCGGACATGTCAAAGCGCCGTGCGAGTTCGGTTTCAACCTCGTCCAAACTCACGTTGCGATGGCCCAGCATGACAAACAGGTGGTATAGCAGGTCACCTGCTTCGTAGATCAAATGTTGCCGCCCGTCCTCGCCCGCTTCACCGGCTGATACGACGACTTCGCGTGCTTCTTCTTCGATCTTTGCACCGATCTTTTCGACACCCCC
>JASLRF010000522.1 GCA_030744095.1 Pirellulaceae bacterium
CGGTGACCCAGCAACGGTGACCCAGCAACGGTGACCCAGCAACGGTGACCCAGCAACGAAGTGTACCCAGCGCGCTTGCTGCGATCGGTCGACCCGCAATGTCCTCCTTGAATTGCAATGCAATTTTGGGATAATCAGAAGTGACATTGTTAGGTTTGTTCTATTCTATTTGGCGTGTGTTTGTGCGCCCTGGATCACAGGGGTGGGTCGCAGTAGGCACTTGCGGATTGCAATACGTTTGGGCACGATCTCGAATTCAGTCTGGGGACTCCGATGTTCGAAATCCTGTTAGTTGAAGACAATCCCGTGGACGTACTCATGGTTGAAGAGGCCTTTGCGGGCAATCGGTTACTCGACGCGTTACACGTTGTCAACGACGGCGACAATGCGATCGCCTATTTGCGGCGACAAGGAGAACATGCCGAAGCGACTCGCCCCGACTTGATTCTACTTGACCTGAATCTTCCCGGCACATCGGGCCTTGAAGTTCTTGAATCGATCAAAGCGGACGAGTCGCTGAAACGCATCCCGGTTGTGATTCTCACCAGTTCGCAATCGAACTCTGATCGTCTGGCCTGCTACAACCTGCACGCCAACGCGTTTATGACGAAAGTGCTGGACTTCGGTGAATTGAAAAGTATGGTTACCACGACCTGCGAGTACTGGTTCAACATGGTGAAGCTTCCTCCGCACTAATCCACGGTCGGGGGGATCTCTGGGGCCCAGGGAACTTTGGCAACGCCACAACCTATTTGCGAGACCGAGCCGGGAGGTTGCTGTGCAAGTAAGATGTCATGAGTTCGCGTAGATGTCGCGTCGTGTTCTTGCCTTCACGAATTGAATGTGACCGATTTGGATAGGCCATCATAGAGAACGACCTGTTGTGACGAATCAGCTCGTTGATCAGCAGTTCAGTCGTTTGGTAATGGCAGTTGTCGTCGCCCGTGCCATGGATCAGGAGGAGATTACCTTTCAGCTGATGTGCGAAGTTGATCGGCGATCCCTGCACATAGCCTTCCGCATTGTCGCCGGGAAGCCCCATGTAGCGCTCTTGATAAATCGTGTCGTAATACCGCATGTTTGGCACTGGCGCAATTGACATTCCAGTCTTGTAGAGATCTGGAAACTTGAACATTGCATTCAGCGTCATCGAGCCACCGCCGCTCCAACCCCAGACGCCCACACGGTTGGGATCGAGATACGATCGTTCGGATAGGATTTTGCGGACTGCCGCTGCTTGATCTTGGGGTGCCACAATGCCGACCTTCCGATAGACGCTCTTCCGCCATTTCCGGCCGCGAGGTGCCGGCGTGCCGCGATTGTCGAAGCTCATCACGACATATCCGTGCTGGGCCAGCATTAAGTGCCACAAGTAGCTGCTCCCGCCCCATCGGTCGAGCACCGTTTGGCCCGCCGGTTCGCCGTAGACGTACACCAGAAGAGGATACTTTCTTTTTGTGTTGAGCTTCGGCGGCTTGATGCACCAGCCGTCCAGTTCCACACCATCGCCGATATCAACCCGCAGAAACTCGGTCGGCTGTCGACGCAGCTTACTGATTGTCTTCTTGAGTTTCTTATTGTCGACAAGCACTCGGACGGATTTGTGATCGTTAACACGAACCATCTCGGTGACCGGCGGTTGGTCGAAGCTGGAGTACGAATGAATCGCGAATTTGCCGTTCGGTGAAATGCGATAACTGTGTGTGCCTGGTTGATCAGCGGGCGTCAGCCGTTGAGGCTTGTGGCCGTGTTTTGCTCGGTAGAGATAGCGTTGAGTCGGATTGTCGGGCGACGCGATAAAAAACGTCGTCGCCGTATTCTCGTCATGATGCAACAATGCCACGACATCGAATTCGCCCGGTGTGACCAGCTTTGTTACTGCCCCGCTTCGGGCCGCAAGGTATGCATGACGCCAACCGTCGCGCTGGCTGATCCAGGTGAAATGCTGTGCATCGTCAGTCCAGAACATCTCGTCATGAACGTCTACCCAGGCCGCATCGCGCTCCGTCAGGATGACCTTGGTCCGCCCGGTCTCAGCGACGGCAAGTATCACGCGGTTGGTGTTTTGTCGCCGGTTCAGCTGCTGCAATACGAGCTCCTTTGAATTGCCGGCCCAGTCCATCCTCGCCACATAATGATCGCGAGAGTCGCCCGGAGGAGCCATCCACTGGGGCTTACCGCCGTTGGCAGAAACCACCGCGATACGGCAGATCGAATTCTGCTGGCCGACCTTGGGATACTTGATCTCGGTGGTCTTTGGATACAGGCCGCTGGTGTTGTTGATCAGCGTGACGGCCCGGACACCGTGGCTGTCGATTTGCCAATATGCGATCTTCGTTCCGTCAGGGCTCCAGCGAAAACCTTTGCGCAACGACAGTTCCTCTTCATAAACCCAGTCGAAGGTACCGTTAATGATGTCAGGCGAATCCGATTGCGTCAGCCGTTTGATCTCATGCGAGCGCAGATCTTCAACGTAGATGTCGTTGGTCCGCACGTAGGCGACCTTGTCGCCAATCGGTGAAATCGTCGCGAACATCAAGGTGGCCGGCTGCGCGTCGCCACCGAGCTTACGCAGTTCGTGACTGCCGCGGTCCAGGATCCAATAATCACCTCGCGTGTTTCGCCGCCATACGCGCTTCGAATTAGTGTAGATCAGAAGAAGCGAACGATCCTTTGACCACGCATACGCATCGACGGCCAGTGGCGAAGTGCCGCCAGCGGGGACAAGCAGCGAAGCCGGAACCACAATGGAACGCGCGCCAGTGGCCGCATCGTACTGCACGATATCCTGAGCGCCGGAAGTCAGCTCGGACTTCTCCAGTGTCTCGTACGTCGCACCTTCGTCTTGCCAGCGGCCGCTAAACCCAGCCGACGAGAAATCCGACGAACTATAGATTCGGTCCAGCGTCAGGAGGGCGAGGTCTGTTTTCTCGGCTCTGCGTTTTTTCTTGTCTTCGCCGAATGTCGTGGCCACGATCAAGCTGAGAATGGTCAGCCACAGCGGAAGAAGTCTTAAAGAGTTCATAGCTGCTCGTCGGAGAATGCGCGGACAATAGAAGCACGATTGAGATTCGCGAACAATAACGGTCACGCGGGGTGCCTCTTGAAAAATAGTTAGTGCGATCGAGGTCTGCCAGTAGAAAACGGTGATGGCGCGGAAGATTTGGCGAGTTTGGTGTATACAGAAACGACCATGCGGATTTGCCGTCCGAGACGATCCGTTACTGGGGCTGGTTGAATCCCGCTGGTTCTCGGTTATTCTCAACAGTACTCACTGATCTGCCATGTTGCACCATCGCCAAAAAAACGACCCATTTCCCAAAGGATATTTGATGAACTGCCATCGCCGGATTTGTAAAGCCATCGTTCTAACGTTGTTTGTTGTCACGTCGTTTGGTGCGGCTAAGTGCCGAGTGTCCGCAGCCGACGATCGGCCAAATGTCCTCTTCATCTTTGCCGACGACCAGTGTTTTGAAACCGTCAGCGCGCTTGGTCACACGGACATCGAAACACCGAATTTGGATCGGTTGGTACGACAGGGCACGACGTTTACCCATGCATATAACATGGGCGCGTGGGGTGGTGCGGTCTGTGTTGCCAGCCGCGCCATGCTGAACACTGGCCGTTACCTGTGGCACGCACACGATGTGTACAAAACGGCAGAGCAAGAACGTCAGGCCGGTCGATTCTGGTCCGAATATCTGCGCAAGGCGGGGTACGATACGTATTTTTCAGGCAAGTGGCATGTTCGTGCCAATGCAGAGAAGGCATTTGATTTTGTCAATCACGTGCGACCCGGTATGCCGAACCAGACCGCGCAAGGTTATAACCGGCCGATAGAAGGTCAGCCTGACGAGTGGAGTCCTTTCGACAGGAAGTTTGACGGCTTTTGGAAAGATGGAAAACATTGGAGCGAAGTCCTGGGTGATGATGCCATCGGCTATCTTGCTCAGGCTGCCAAACGCGACAAGCCGTTCTTTATGTACCTGGCCTTCAACGCGCCGCACGATCCGCGCCAGTCGCCAAAGGCCTACGTCGACAAGTATCCACTGGATCGCATCAAGGTCCCAGAAAACTACCTCAGCGAATACCCGTACAAAGAGGAGATGGGGGCCGGCAAGTCGCTGCGCGACGAGAAACTCGCGCCGTTCCCTCGTACCAAATACGCAGTCAAAGTAAACCGCCAAGAGTACTATGCAATCATCACGCACATGGACGCGCAAATCGGCCGTATTCTCGAAGCGCTCGAGAAGTCCGGAAAACGTGACAATACCTGGATCTTCTTTACCGCCGACCACGGCTTGGCTGTCGGACACCACGGTTTGCTCGGCAAACAGAATCTGTACGACCATAGCGTGCGCGTGCCGTTCATGGTCGTCGGCCCCGGCGTCGCGGCCAACGCCAAGAACAATACGCCCATTTATTTACAGGACGTCATGCCGACTTCATTGGAATTGGCGAAGGTCGAAAAACCCGATCATGTGGAATTCAAGAGCCTGTTGCCCGTGTTGAGCGGCACCAAGACGGAACACTACGACGCAATCTACGGCGGATACACCGACCGACAACGCATGGTGACGCAAGACGGCTACAAACTAATCCTGTATCCCGACGCCAAGAAGCTGCGGTTGTATCATATCGACAAAGACCCGCTGGAGATGGACGATCTTGCGGGAGAGGCGAAGTCTCAACCTGTGATCAAGAAGCTCTATGAGAAGTTTCAGGAACTTCAACGCGCCAACGGCGACAAGCTGGATCTGGCGTTGGTCTTTCCACAGTTGTAGCCGTTGCCGCCCGAGAAGAGATCACGGTGTTGTTAATCGCTAAGCATCGCTTAGTTCTCGCTTTAGCCATGCCCGTACCATGGTCCACTCACCCTCTACGGTGCGTTTGGAGACTCCCAACTCGGTAGCGATTTCTTCCATCTTCATACCCCCAAAGAAACGCAACTGTACAATCTGAGCCTGCCGTGGGTCCAGTTGCGTCAGTTTTTCGATCGCTTCGTGGACAGCCAGGATTTCTTCGTCGTACGTGGCGTCCGCGGGCGGGGCATCGGTTAACTCGATCCTCATCTGCCCACCGCCCCGCTTGTCTCGCTTTTTCCTCCGCGCATGGTCCACCAGAATGCGACGCATCAAGGTCGACCCAATGGCGAAGAAATGCATACGTCCTTCGTAACTTATTCGGCTTTGCGAAATCAACTTGAGAAACGCCTCATTGGCCAGTGCCGATGGCTGCAGTGTGTGGCCAGGGGACTCGTTTCTGAGATGGCGTGCCGCCAACTCACGCAGTTCTCCGTAAACCAACGGCATCAAATTCCGCGCGGCATCTTCACCGCCCAGGCTGGCGTCTTCGAGCAGTTGGGTGATTTCTGCGGGGTCCGTCATGAAACGAATGGTGCACTTCGGCGTGTTGTGGGGCGACGGTTCAAATCTGGCCACATCGCTTCAGTTTACCGTGCAATCGTGCTGTGTGGGGCAGCAAGCGTATTGATGCCGTGCGTCACACCGATGACCTCAAGTGTTTGCAGCACAACCTGTTGAGACGTTTGCGGTTTGAAACACCGTCGTTTTTCTGAAGAAACCATTGCGGATTTGAGCATCGAAAGTCGCGTTGTTTACAGAGCACACATGAAACCGAGCGTGTCCACCCATCGTGGCCTTGGAAACGGGAGTTCCAGCCGCGAGTGTCCCAGATAGCGAGATCGTCCATGGGTACCAGTACTTCGAGTTGCCAAACAAGTGACAGGCTGCTCATCAAGGCCACATGTGGAGGTGATCGGGAAGCGTTTGGTCAATTGGTTCGCAAATACCAAGACCGGCTCTACAACGGGATGGTCCACAAGTCGCATTCGCCCGTCGACGCGGAAGATGTCGTTCAGGAGGCGTTTGTGCAAGCGTATTTGAAGCTCGACACCTTCCGACAAGAAAGCAGCTTTTTTACGTGGCTGTACCGGATCGCTCTGAATCTGGCATGGACCCGACGACACCGGACCCGCCGTGAAACGCCCTTTGCTGATTTATCCGAAGTGCCTGGCACCGACGAGCAAGTGTCCGAGTCACCAGGGGACAGGCTAACTCGCAAGGAGAACTGTGAGCTCGTTCGATCTGCGTTGGCACACCTACGCGATGACCAACGAGTGATTCTCATGCTGCGCGAGATGCAGGGCTTTGACTACGCCACGATCGCGGACTTGTTGGAAACCAAAGTCGGAACTGTCCGCAGCCGCATTCATCGCGCCCGAGCTGCTCTGCGTCATCAGCTTGCGGTGCGCGATCGGACGACCGGCTTGTCCAACTAAGTAGAAGCGCTCTTTGAAACCAACCGTCGCGCAATGTCGCGTACAACGCCCTACTTGCGATCCAGCACCGACGGACTGAAATCAGCATCGGTAAGTCCCACATTCAATCGCAATCGAGTGAGCGTATATTCCTCTTCCAGGACTGGCTTTGTGTCGCCATCTTTGGGCCAACCGTGGGTCTCGACACGAATCGGCATATGCAATTCACTATCGATGTAGATGTTGGCTATGTGATATGTAAACAGTTCATGTCGCGTTGGGTGGACAACTTGGATATGCAAACAGGGCCGGTTTTCAACGCTGGCCTGGCGGAAAAATGTGACGCGCGAGTTCTCGCCAGTGGGATCATGGCGAATGTCGCTCAAAGTCTGGTTGATCAACCGCTGGGTAATGGAGTCTAATCCGAGTTCAGTGATCGGATAGCGGCTTTCACGTAACGCGGCGGCACTGTCTGGTTCTAACTTGACGGTAATATAGTTAAACCGGGAGCCGCCGTTGCGAACCAGCATCTTGCCTTCATTTTCGCCCTGAACGTAAAGCACCTTACGACCACGGACCTTGGCCGGCCCCAGAAACTGGGAATAGATGGAAAAGGGCGTGGTGATCTTGTCGCCGCGGCGTTGCTCGCGCCGGACTTTGGTCGCCAGGTATTCGTAGTCGCGGAGTTGGCCGTTGATTCGTTCGCGTTTCACGAGCAGGCACGTGAAATCACGAACATGTTCATGAAGATATGCGCCTCGTTCGCGGGCGAGATTCAGCGCCGGTGCCAGCGGATGTGACTCCCAATTTGCGGGCAGCGAGTTTCTAGTCGAGTACAGCGGGTCAAACGCGAGCTTCCTTGGTAATGATGCCGCCAGAAGCGGCTTTCGCGTCAACGTAGGTTCTTCACCAAACCCAATTGCCGGCACGACGATGACGCTACCAAACAACATGCAAGCATACGGCGCCAACGCTTTGATCACATTTGCCATCACTCTTGCCTCAAATACAGTTTCGATGAAGTGCGAGCCGTTGTGTCGGTGATACCACACCACGCCGCTCGTCAACAACCGATTGCCGCAGGAATGTGCGAATGCATGCGGCTTGTAGCGATAACATCGAAAACTCGTTTCCGAATGTGCTAATTCTACGCAAGGTGACAAGCCCTTGGTTCGTAGAAAACTGGACATTCTTACGGTGCGACGGCAATGCTGGCACGTTTTGATGCCGCCAGGGGTAAGTATACCTTACACGGATCTCGCAAACGTCGTGCCAGAAACGAGAACCTTTACTAGGTTCCGGCAATCGACCAGCAAAGAGGTTTTGGTGACAGGAGTGTGACATCGCAACGCCAAAGCCGAAGAGAGCATCAGCGATGATGCCAACAATGAAGTTTTGTATCAACTCGAGGCCGACCATTTGCTGAACACGGTCGCCAAAACGTTGTTGGAAGAAGTCACTCGGAAGCAAGCGGTGCGGTACGTTGTTGCACACATTTGCGCGGAAAATCTTGCATTTCCTGATGAGAGTCTCTATCTTGTCGTCCAACCACGTCGCCGACGATATCGAACGCGACTGATTTACATTCAACTGTCGCG
>JASLRF010000523.1 GCA_030744095.1 Pirellulaceae bacterium
CAGGCACGAGAATTAGGCGCTACGGCAGGTTTCAATTACACGCGTAAGGAGTGGCCCGCCGAGCTGAAAGCCGAGGCCGGTGCCGTCGACTTGGTCGTCGATAGCGCAGGTGGAGAAGGCTACGAGGCGACGGTCAATCTGGCCGCGCCGGGCGGCCGGATTGTCAGCTACGGTGCCACGGCAGGTCCGGCCAAGAAGTTAGATCTGTTCAAGGTCTTTTGGAAACAACTGCGGTTGGTGGGCACGACCATGGGGTCGCCGGAGGATTTTCAAGAGATGATCGAATTCGTCGGCCGGCACCAGATTGCACCCACGATCGATCAGGTTGTTCCGTTGGCCGATGGTGCCGCGGCGGTCGAGCGGATGCGCGAATCGCCCCAATTCGGCAAGATGGTACTCGACTGTCAAGATGTGGCGTAAGCTTCCAGCTTGCGATTTATGAACGCGAAACCCAAGGCAAGCTGTGCTGTGGCACGGTCTCCTGACCGTGCCACCATTCAACGGGGTGGATGTTCATTCGACCTCTTGAACAACCACAACGTTATGCGCACTTTTGACCACTGCGCTACCGATGAGGTAGACAACGCAATCCCCTTTCGCCAGTCGTTTCTGCTGTTTCCCCCACGATTCGATGAACTCGCGCAATTCTGGTCCGCTTCCCGCCGGCGCACCTGGCAACGGCGTAATTCCCCAAAACAAGCTCATCTGGCGTAAAGTCTCGACGGAATCACTGATCCCCACGACGCGCGTCAGTTGGCGGAATTTGGCTTGGAACCGCGCCGTCGCACCACTCCGGCTGGTGATGACGACCATGGTGGCGTGCAACTGCGAGGCGATTTCCACGGCACCGCGTACGGTCGCGGCCGAGATCGGATGGACTCCAGACAGAGCTGGAGTTGGCGCCTGCCCAGACGCAGGCCGCTGCATCAGGTTCTCTGGAGTCGCCATCGTTGCCTCGGTGGCTTGCATGACACAGTTCATCATTTCCACGGATTCACGAGGAAAGTCGCCGATTGCTGTTTCGCCGGAGAGCATACAGGCATCGGCGCCGTCGAGAATCGCGTTTGCCACATCGCTGACTTCGGCACGTGTCGGGCGAGGTGAATGCTGCATACTGTCGAGCATCTGTGTGGCCACAATGACTGGCTTGGCAAGCCGCTGGCAGGTCGACACAATTCGCTTCTGCGCCATGGGCGTCTCGGCCAACTCGATTTCGACGCCCAAATCCCCTCGGGCCACCATCACGGCATCTGCCGCCAACACAATATCTTCCAGACAGGACATCGCCTCGGCCTTTTCAATCTTGGCCACAGTCATGGCGCTGGAGCCAAACGATTGGACGAGCTGTTTCAGTTGAATGACTTCATCGGGACTTCGCACAAAGCTCAAGCTGATAAAGTCCGCCCCCGCTTGGGCTGCCCATTTGGCGTTGTCCAGGTCCGCCTCGGTCATCGCCGGCACAGTCAACGTGACACCTGGTAGATTGACCCCCTGTCGACTTCGCAGGATTCCCGCGCCTGTCACACGGCAGACTGCTGCACCTGCTTCAAGCGCGGTCACTTGCATGCTGACGGTCCCGTCGGCCAGCATCACACGATCGCCGATCTTCAGCTCGTCAACAAGCCTGACATAGCTGCAGATCAGTTCATTGGCCGCAGCCGATGTGTCTCCGCGAACAAAGCGAAATTCCTGATCCAGCTCACATTGCGTTGGATCGTCGAGCAACTTTCCCAGGCGGATTTTCGGGCCGGCTAAGTCCACTAATACGCCGACCGGCTGATTTGTCGTCTCGCTGGCTTGGCGAACGGAGTCCAATGTTGCTTGATGTTCCTCGCGCGTGCCGTGAGCCGTATTAATACGAAACACATCGACGCCAGCATCGATCAAGGCCCGAAGCATTTCGACGGTGCCGCAAGCGGGGCCGACGGTGGCCACGATTTTTGTGCGGGGCTTTCGGGAGGAGGTGTGGGACAAAGTGATGCTGATAGTTCCTTGAATAACGGTCTCAGGATGAATGTCGCGACTTGGCCATTCGGGAAGTAGCTCGTCGTGTCATTGTAATGACGCAGGGTATGCGGTTATACCTACCCAACGCAAGCATCGTTCTTGTTCCGCGACGATTGTGATGGTTTCATGCAAGCAGTGCAAATCCTGCAACGTGTTTTTGGTCACGATGATTTTCGGGCCTCTCAGCGCGCTGTCATCGATCATGTCATGCTTGGGCAACATGCCCTCGTGATCATGCCTACGGGAATGGGGAAATCGCTCTGCTATCAGGTGCCGGCGCTGAGCGACTGGCCGGTAGCCGAGCCAATGTCGGAGAACGTGGAGCCGTCCAAGGAACATTGGGATTCACCGCTGACGGTCGTGATTTCGCCACTGATTGCCCTGATGAAGGACCAGGTTGATGCCCTCCGGCGACGCGGGGTCGAGGCCGCATTTATTAATTCGTCACTTCAGCGATCGGAGCGCGAGCAACGGTACGCCGCCGTGGCCTCGGGAAGCTACGTGCTGCTTTATGTCACACCCGAACGATTTCGCAAGGCAGAATTTCAGCAAGTACTTGCAAAACGCAAGATCCGCTTGCTGGCCGTCGATGAAGCGCATTGTATTAGCGAATGGGGCCATGATTTTCGGCCCGATTACACGCGTCTGGCAGAGATTCGCCAGTCGATGAGCAATCCCACGACGATCGCCCTGACCGCCACGGCGACGCCCGATGTGCAACGCGACATCGTGAAACAACTCGGCCTGCTGCCGGAAGATGTCGAGCTGTTCCACGAGGGTATTGATCGACCCAATCTGCAGTTGGATGTCGATGAAGTCTGGGACATTGATGACAAGCTTCAGCACATCCTCGGCGAAGTCCGCCCTGAAATGTTGGGTACCGGCAGCGGGATTGTTTATTTCACGTTGATACGCACCTTGATGGAGTTCAGCGAACGACTGGAGAACGAAGGCGTTCCCCACGTGGCCTACCATGGCGATCTGCAGCGCCAACGTCGTCGATCGATTCAAGATCGCTTTATGCAGGGCGACGAACCTCTGGTTCTGGCGACCAATGCGTTCGGTATGGGGATCGACAAAGACGATATTCGGCTGGTCCTGCACGCCGACTTGCCGGGGTCGATGGAATCCTACTATCAGGAAATTGGACGCGCGGGGCGTGATGGCCAACCAAGCCGATGTTTGCTCCTGTATGAACAGGGCGATTTGGCGACACAAATGGAATTCATCGGTTGGAGTAATCCCACGTCCGAATTCTATCACCGCGTTCATCACATCCTGGCAACTGAATTGGAGAAGGTGAACGCATTTGGTACGGACTGGCTCAGAGATAAACTACACTTCAAGCAGCGGCACGACCATCGCATGGACACGGTGCTGTCAATGTTGGATCGATACGGGGTGACCGAAGTGGACGACAAAACAGGTGATCTAATGTTGGTCAGTGATCTGCCCGAGGCCCTGACCGACGGGGAGCGACTGGCTGCGAAACTCCGTCGAGATCAAGAGAAACTGCTGGCGTTGGTGAATTTCGTCCGCCACGAAGGCGATCGCAAAGCGTACATTCACGAGTACTTCGGATTGCCGTACAAGGGTGAGGAAGTAGGCAGCCGTGAGTCGTGACTTGGAAATTGGAAGTTGAAGGTTGAAAGTCATGCCCAAACAACACGCGCCGTCCTCTGAACCACCTCGACTGGAGTTGAATGCGTCGCGTCAGTTTACGAATTGGTTGGCCGAGCAACAATGTAGCTTGGCCTTCACGACGTACCAAACCGGAAAACTGTTCTTGATCGGCCTGCAGCCGGACGGACGGTTGTCGATTTTCGAGCGAACGTTTAATCGCTGCATGGGACTTTGGTCAGATGCGCAAACGGTCTGGATGAGTTCGATTTATCAGATGTGGCGTTTCGAAAATGTTCTGGAGCGCGGGCAATCTGCAGGCGGCTTCGATCGAGTTTACGTGCCGCAATTGGGCAACACCACGGGAGACATTGACGCGCATGATGTGGCAGTCGATCGTGACGGGCGCGTGGTCTTCATCAACACGCTGTTTAGCTGCCTGGCGACGATCAGCGACACCCACAGTTTCGTACCGTTATGGCAGCCGCCGTGGATCAGCAAGCTGGCCGCTGAGGACCGTTGCCATCTCAACGGATTGGCGATGGAAGATGGACGCCCAGCCTACGTGACCGTGGTAAGTCGCTCCGATGTCGCCGACGGATGGCGGGACAGGAGGCGCGACGGCGGATGTTTGGTCGATATTCGCACGGACGATGTCATCGCCGATGGGCTGTCGATGCCGCATTCGCCACGGATTTATCGTGATCAACTTTGGCTTCTGAATTCGGGCTGTGGATTTCTGGGGCGACTCGACCGCAAACGGGGTGAGTTTGAACCAGTCACATTCTGTCCTGGTTACTTGCGAGGTTTGGCGTTTAGGGGCGACTTCGCCATCGTCGGGATGTCGCAGGCACGCGAAAACAAGACGTTTTCAGGTCTTGAGCTGGACGACAATCTGGCCCAGCGCGATGCGGAGCCACGTTGCGGCCTGGGAGTAATCGACCTCCGCACCGGTGACATGGTCCATTGGCTCTCGATCGAGGGGATTGTCCGTGAGTTGTACGATGTCGTTGTCTTGCCCGGCGTCGCTCGACCCATGGCATTGGGATTCAAGACCGACGAAATTCGTCGCACCATTTCGGTAGGTGGCGACGGTGACGCATAGCTGCCTGAAAGCGTGAACGTTCAGGGCATGTTTTCACCGCCCGCCAGTCGTCGGCCGTTTGGGCCAGTCCAGATGTTTGTGCAGAAAGTCGAACGTCCCCTTGCCATTGATTGTGTGTGGTCCAATGAACCATTCGATTTCCGTGCGATCACCGATGCCGAGCTTGGCTTGGTAAAGATGCCGCACTTTCGCGAACTCGTGTGCGACCCACTGGTCTTCGCCAACACCGTCGAAGTGCCCTCTTTCGACCATGAAGGGGCGCGGACAGACCAGCGCCGCCATCTCGGCGTAATTAAACGTGCTGCCCAGATCGAACTCGAAGATCTCGTATTCGCCCGTCCACATGTAGCTAAAGTTGTGGCGAGTGCTGGCGTTCTTGAGAACCCATTCATTAAAATCGGCCGAACAGATGGATAAGCAGTAATCGGTCACCAGCGGCGGAATCCGCATCGCACTCTTCCCGCCATACGACAGACCATAGAACGCAATTCGGTCCGGATCTACATTGGGTAGCGTTTTGAGCCAATTTACAATCTGTTGATGCTGTGGCACCATGACGGAGAACAGCGTCTTCTTCAGTGGATTGGCTTTGCGCTGCAACGTGCG
>JASLRF010000524.1 GCA_030744095.1 Pirellulaceae bacterium
GAGTCGACTGTGCAATCATCTGCAAACCCGGCTGAGCCTGCAAAAAGCAGTTTCTTGGCTCCGCCGGTGCGAACAGAACCAAGTCTCGCCACAAGTTAGCAAACCACCTCACAAATGAACAGCAGTCTGCCAATACCGCCCACCCTGTGGCACGCGGACTGCAACGTTGCCGCTTGACGTGGCTGCCCATTGCCCGGGAAAATTGGCGACGTAGTGTCTCAAGATTGTCCGAACTTCCACCGACCACCCATTTTCATACCCACGATTCAGACAGCTGGCAATTCCCTCAATGCTAGAGACCCTCACGCGCCGATAGCTCCTCTTGTACGCCTGTTGCTCAAGGATTGGTGATTGTTCCTCAATCGCAGCGCGTTCATTCGTTTCTCACCAGAACTCCCTTGCCGACACAATGCAAATCATCATCACCGCGGTTGGGCCTGACAACGTTCGATTGGTCGACCCCATCATCCATTATGTGACCGGCGAGGGTGCAAACATCGCCGAAGTCCAGATGTACGACCATGACGAGGAGAGCCTGTTCGCGATGCTGCTGCGACTTGAGTTTCCCGGCGCGCATCTCGATCGTCTACGTACAGCAATGACCGAAATCGGTGGCATGAAGAACTTGTCAATTCGTGTTTGGTCGCCAGATGAACGCGCCGCGCGGCCACGTCTGGCGATCTGCGTGACCCATCGACAGGAACCGCCGTTGGCCCTGTTGCGGGCAATCCGTGACGGACAGATCAAGGCGGAGCCCGCGGTGATGGTTGGCAATCGCAGCGCATGCCGCGGACTCGCCGAACAGTTTGGTGTCGATTGGCACATGATTGGTGACCAGAGCGGCGGTGTCGACGATGAGGAATTGGTCGGAGTGTTCGACCAGTACGAAGTCGACTATGTGATCTTGGCCCGCTACATGCGTGTGCTATCTGCCGGGGCCTGCTGGAAATACGCAGGTGGCCGCATCATCAATTTACACCATGGTCTTCTCCCCAGTTTTCCTGGCCTGCGACCATATCACGATGCGTTCGCCAGTCGCATGCTGACGTACGGTGCAACGTGCCATTTTATTGTTCCTGAACTGGATGCCGGCAACCAGATCATCCACCAATCGACATTTACAGTGCCCCCGGGTCCGCAACTTGAGGAAATCATGCGGCTTGGCCAGGAGGACAACGAACCTCGTTGCCTGGTCGAAGGGGTTCGCCGAGTAGTGGATCGCGAAGTCCAGCTTCATTTTCATCGTGTGGTAGCTCGGCAAGATTCCTAACGCGGCGGCTTCACCTGATCGGCTGCACGCCCCAGAGAGTTGCGCAAACGGCAAACTCTGCCCAGTCGTTTCAACATGATCCCTTCGTCAAGATCCCTTCCGCTGGCGACGACTCGATTCGGTTTGATTGTATTGATCCTATCAATGCGTCCGAAGAGATGGATCATGAGGGAAGATCCTGTACCGATTCTTGTGGACCGTTTGGTCAGAAAGATTGGCCGTGAAAAGTATCGTTCTACCACTGCTCGTCGCGTGCCTGTCACTTGTCAGTTTCGCGGGTAGCAAATCCGTCGTACAAGCAGAAGGCCATGACCTTATAGCGACGTCGAGTCGGCTGGCAGCGTGGGATGTCTACGATGAGCGTCTCGCGGACCTTGAAACGCAAGTGTACGAACTTGCCAAAGACCAGGGAAACAAGAAGTCTTACCGCGCTGGTGATCGATCGGTGTACACAGGATTCTCGTTTCTATTCGCCAAAGCCCACATGAAAGAGTCATTTGAAGCCACGATCACAAACGTTGTAACGCCGTCACTCACACTCGTCCCTCTGGATACAGACTACGAGATGACTCCCCGCGTCTGGCTTGGCATGACCAACGACCAGGGCCTGGGAGTTCGCATGACTTATTGGCGATATGATCATGGCGGCAACGCGCAGATATTCGTCTCTGATGGCATCAATCTCCCGGGGGCTACTGTCACAACAGTGATTTTTCCGGCGGCAATCATTGCGCCCGTTGCCGGCGATGTATTGTTAACAAGCAACCAACTGAGAATGAGCACTTTGGATGCTGAAGGGACCATCGACCTGCAATTGGGATCACTGCAAATGCGTGCCGGTGCCGGGTTGCGGTATGCCAAGATCAGCCAACAGATGTCGGCTCTGGCAACTCGTGGTGGCGCTCCGATCGGGGTGCTCGACTGGACTCGCGAATTTGAAGGGATTGGGCCCACCATCTCTGCCGATGCCAGGCGACCGTTGCTGAACGACGTTTCGGCGATTGGCGTTTTGCGAGGATCGTTGTTATACGGCGAGAAGTCCTTGCAACGCAGTGTGATTGGCGACATCACACTCACACCGGCACCACCAATTGTGCAGCTTGATGACGTGGACGAAGTTACGGCGGGATTCGAGATGGCCTTGGGCGTCGAATGGAAACGCGAATTCGCCAGTGGGCACCAATTGGTCGTCCAAGGGACGTACGAAGGCCAGCTCTGGACAGCCGCTGGCGCGCCGACGCTGACGTTTCTGGGATTCGAGGGGTTTAGTGTCTCGATTGGCGGGATCTGGTAAGGTCTCACGGTTAGACTGTATCGTCGGAGTGTTCCCAAATGCCGTCTTCGTCAGAGATCGATGCCCCAGCAAAGCTTTGTTATCCGTTTCTATCTCAACTGCCAGCCGCACTTGTGGCTGGCGGTGGCGGTAGTCTCTGTGGTCGCCGGGATCGGCATCGCACAGCTGGATTTCGAAGATGACCCGCAGAATCTCTACAGGCAGGACAACCAGGATTTCGCCGATCTTGAGCGGCTGCAGGACGAGTTTGGTTCATTTGACGACGAGCTTCTCGTCCTAGCGACGAGCGACAACCTTTTTTCTTACGATGGTCTCAGCGACTTCCGCGAACTGATTGAGAAGCTGCGCGAAATTGACGGTGTGAATGGCGTGTTAAGCATGGCAGACGCGCGCAGAGCGGGAAGTCTTGCGGTGCCGTTGATCCCATTCACGCGTGCCTCGCGTGGTACGCCGGACCGCTACTCGAAAATCAAGCAAGACGCGCGGCATCACCCGCTCGTCGGCGGCCATTTTCTTTCCATGCATAGCGATACCACGCTCCTGCTTGTCCAACTTGATGGACATTGGCCCACAATTCAGGCCATGGCACCCGTCGTTAACCGGCTGCGCAATGTCGCCACCGACTTCAATAAGAACTCGACATTACGGATCTCGATTAGCGGGATGCCGGTCGTTCGCCTGGATAGCCTGGCGTCGGTGCAGCGCGAGCAATTGAAGTTCACAGTTTTGGCGCTGATATTATCGAGCGTCATTTCATGGTTAGTGTTCCGGCGCATCATCGCCGTTATCGTCGCAACGATGGCTCCATTGGCGGGAACTTTTTGGGCGCTTGGATTGAT
>JASLRF010000525.1 GCA_030744095.1 Pirellulaceae bacterium
TGGGGATCGCGCCAACTGAACAGCCACCGAATCACTATCGATTGCTGGGGCTGAATCTGTTCGAGCCAGACTTGGATGTCATCGAGAACGGTGCGGATCGCCAGATGGCTCACCTGCGGTCGTTTCAGGCTGGGCCGTGAATGCGCGAATGCCAGCAGTTGCTCAATGAGATCGCCACAGCACGAGTCGTTCTGCTCAACGCCGAAAAGAAGGTTGCTTACGACAATGGGTTACAGACGCACATCGCACCAGTTAGCGCTCTTCCCGTCGCCTCTGCTGAAGTACCGCTGACACCTGCTGATCTGTTGGCCTCCGCTCCCAACGCGGACACACCGGTTCCGAAGTCGCCGGCAGTTCGCGCGAGGCGCGTGCCGCGTCGGCGAAAGAAATCGTCGAGAATCGGAAGCTACATAGCGATCGGTGGCTGTCTGTTGGGATTGCTGGTCTGTGGGATCATGCTGAGAATGGTTCTCCGAAATGATTCCGACTTGGTCGCAAAAAGAGGAGCCTTGCCGAACGCTCGATCAAAGCAGCCGCAAGTCGATGTCATACAAGCACCAACCGTGGATGACCCTTCGACATCAGAGACAAACTCGGAAGCATCCGGCGGCATCGATGCGGCCGATGCTCCACCGCCGGTCAATTCGGGGCCCAAGCCTGTCACCGGCGAACAGAATGTGAAGCCGTTGAAGGGGACGCCTGAAGATATGCCTCCAGCCACCACTGCAAATTCCCCCACCATCGCAGCCGGCAGTTGTCGAGTCATCACCTGATCTGCCCAAACCTCACCGTTCACTTGGCGATCTACTTGAACCGAACGAAGCTGAGAAGCTGGCTGTTCCCGACGCGTTCGCGCGTACGGCCGCAAATTTCCAGATACAGCAACTGTTTGCAGACAAATTGAACAAGGAACGCACGCCGCAGGAGTCCGCTGATCTCGCCGACACATTGGTCGAACAAGTGATTCAGATCGGGACACAGCCTGCCGACCGCTACGTGCTGCTCGAGAAGGCGATTGACATTGCGGCCAAGGCTGCTGCTGTCGACGTGGCTGCACGAGCGCTACAGGAACTCGATAACTCCTTCGCGGTCGATCTCGTTCAACTGCAAGCTGACGCCGCTCGGCAAGTTGCTCGGGTGGCAAAGGAACCCTGGCAACACAAGGCGGTTGTCGAACTGCTGGAAGGGGTGATTGATGAGTGTCTTTCCGGTGAACGCTATGATCTTGCGACATCGCTGGTCGACGTGGCACTCGATGCAGCCCGCAAGTCCAAGAATTCGTCATGCGCGTTTTCCTCGATGGTGAACCGAATGGTAAAGAGGCGGTTGCTGGGGTCATACGCCCGTCAGACCATCCCTTTCGAATTGGAAGATCTTCCTTCGAGCAGAGTCGGGGGCTTCACGGCCGCATTGACGAAGTTGCGATTTTCAGCCGGGCTCTCGAGCCGGACGAGATCCGCAAAATCTATCGAATCGGTGCAGCAGGTCGGTCACTGATAGAGTGATACGGCGATTCCACCAACGCCTATCACTTGCCTTCATGCTGATGAAGGTGTTTGAGGTGTTCTGGGAGTTGGTAGCCACCCGTTTCAACGAAGGCATGCAGATCCAGGACTTCGTTCCTGGTCAGCACGTTCAGCATACCAGCAGGCATGGGCGACACTTTCGACGCAATTCTCTCGTCGACGTCTCGCTTGCGGATCTGAGTCAGCGTGTTGGGTGTCAGCAAGTTGCTGGCGATGTGATAGTTCCGCTTGTCCTCTTTCGCAATCACGCCGGTGATTACTCGGCCATCGTCCAACAGGAATTGGTGGTTCTGAAATTCTTCGTGAATCTTGCTGGAAGGCTCGATGATTTGCCGCAACAGTTCTTCCCCTTTCAGTTTCTTGACGGATTCGGCGAGATCCGGACCAAGGTTGACTCCGTGACCTGCAACGACGTGACATTGATTGCAGCGGGCTTTGACGAACGCCGTCATCCCGCGTACCACGGTAGCCTCGTCTGGCTGGTGGGCGATCTTCGCGAAGTCAGCAAAGTCAGCCATAGCCCATTGCTTGATCACTTTTGGCTGACTTGCCGCCAGCAGCGCGTCGGCGCTCGCTTTGTCGTCTGCTACCACCATTACGCCGTTCATGACGACCCAGTGGCCAGGAAAAGTACAGACATAGCGATAAATGCCAACCTCCGTCGGGGCTGTGAATCGCAAGACGTGAACCAGCGACGGCCGCGTTGGACCGATCATGGGAGACGCGTGTAAGATCAAGTCCCGTTTCTCCCGAGGAATGAAATCCGAGTTTGCATTGCGAGGATCTTTGGCCATTTCATTGGCAGCCATGCCAACTTCGGCCAAAGCCCCAGGCTTGACGAGTACAAAGTTGTGGTCCGTGGCGTCTGGATTGGTGAAGACGACCTTCACAGGCTGCCCAGGCTTGGCCGTAAAACTGTTCACCGAGAACAGCATCCGCTCGGGCACGCAGGAGATTTTCACCAGCTTCAAGTTCGTCTGACTATCAAATTGTGCTTGTGACGCGCTGGGAGTCGGTTCCTTGATGACGTTCTTCTTGGCAGCTCGCTTCAGCAGCTCGGCAATTCCGTATTGGTTGTCGCTTTCCCAAAACGGACGCAGTGTGTGCGATCCGAGTGAGCCAACGATGGCGTACGCGACATGACCGTCACGCGAGTGCTTGAACACGTCTAGGATAGCTTCGAAGGCTCGCTTCGTCCCGATGTAGCTCGCCGCGATCGCCGCTTCCATCCGCACAATCGCATTGGTATCGTTGGCTGAGCGGTTCAAAAGGCTGGCGGCATCCTCAAAGAGCGGATGCCAGTATCGCAGTTGGTGGGTCGCCGCGGCTCGGGCATGGTGGTCATCGCAGTCGAGCAACTCGCGAAGCACGCGCGTCCCACTGGCAAACTCTGCGCGAGTAAACGCGGCACCACTGTGCTGCGCGCCCGTCTCGCGGCCACCGAGCTCTACGAGTCCAATCCATCGGTAGGTCCAGATCGCTTCGATCTGATGATGCCGAAACCGCGGATCGGATGGATCAAGTCTAGCCACCCAGGCGTCGAGTGCAGTTTTGACGTCGGCAAGGTTTCGCGAGTGCAGTTCGCGCTTTGCCCAATCGCGAATGCGATATTCGGGCCGCTTGAGCAAATCGAGCAGTTCGTTGATCGACGCACCGTCAATCTTCTGCAGGTTTTGCAGAGGCTTGCCCTTGGTGGTGATCCGCCAGATCCGTCCTGAGTGCCGGTCACGACGCGGGTCACGCAGTGAATACTGCGCGTGACCTTTGACTGGATTGTACCAGTCGCAAACGTACAGGGCGCCGCGCGGACCCCATTGTAAGTCCACAGGAATGAAGCTCAGGTTGGTCGAGAAAAGTAGGTCGCTGACGTACTGTTCGTTGTATCCGAATTCGCCTTCGACCCATTCGTGAATCTCGATACGGTTGGTTGGCTTGTAGCGGACTTTGATGAAGTCGCCTTGCAGTTCCTCAGGAAAAGTCGCAAAGTCGACAAACTGATGACCGCACACGCCCGAATACGCCTGCAGTCCTTTCGGCGAAGGGTGCTGCTGCGGAAACGGCGGGTCGAGCGAATGAAACGCGGCTGCATAGACCGGGTGACTGGCCATATGCTGGCCCCAGTCGTCAAATGTCACGCCCCATGGATTGGTGCTGTGATACGTTCCAAAACTGATCAGCCGATGGGTTCGCGGCTCGAAGCGGAACCAACCGCTGTTCTGCTGCCGAATTGGGCCGTAGGGCGTTTCGACTTGCGAGTGATGAAAGATCGATTCACGGAAGATAAGATCACCGTCCGGCGTCCACGTAAGATCGTGCAAACTGTGATGCGAATCTTCGGTGCCAAAACCTGACAGGACAATCTCGTGCACGTCTGCTCTGTCGTCACCATCGGTGTCTTTCAAGAACGTCAAATTCGGCTGCTCAGACAGATACACTCCGCCGTCACCGAATTCGAATGACAGCGGTATCTGCAGATCGTCGGCAAAGACCTTCGACTTATCCGCACGGCCGTCGCCATCGGTATCTTCCAGAATCACCAGCTTGTCGTTCGGCTCGTTGCCGGGGTAGACGTGTGGATAGGTCGTCGAGCAACTGACCCACAACCGCCCGCGCGGATCCCAGCGCATCTGGATCGGATTGGCGATATCGGGGAATTGCTCCTCGCCGGCGAACAGGTTCAATTCGAATCGAGGATCAATCTTGAACGCCTTCTGTTCCTCGGCTGCCGACATCCAGCGGTTCGCGCCTCGGCTCTGTTTCGTCTGTGGCAGGGGAGGAATGTTCGAGTCGTCGATCTTTGCAGGAACATCCCTTCCTTGTGCGAGATCCCAAATCCGCCGATCGCGATTGGCGACCAGCATATCGAAATTGCGCATGGCCGGCAGAAAGTCGAGATATCCGTAGCTCTTGTTTCGGCCACCCGTGTAATAAAAAGTGTTCACGGGACGAAAACGGCGAAAGAACTGCCTGTTCTTATCCACAATGATCTCGCGAATCGACTGGTTCACTTCTGGCGGGTCTTCGCCAAATACCTGGTGGAAAAGAGAACTGGCGAACAGCTGGTCTCCTGCCTGGGTCAAATGGACACCATTGATCGTCAGATCCGAACCTGGGCTTTGCAACTCGCGCTGCGTGTCATTGAACACGTTGGCGAAACCGATGTGTTGCTCACGCGCCACGTCGCGCATCATGGCGGTGTAAAGCCCAAGCCTCGCATTGTTCAAATCGGCCGCGGCGACACCTTCGATGTTCTCATTGGCGATCGGCGAGATCAACACAATCTGTGGCGCGGCCTGACCGTTAAAGGCTTTGGTCTTCAAGTTGGCAACATAGTCAGTCAGCTTGCGGCGAAACGTATCGA
>JASLRF010000526.1 GCA_030744095.1 Pirellulaceae bacterium
ATACACCTGGCCAGAAGGTGCCGGGGGCGGGAAAACGCCAGTAAGTCGTACCACACTGAGTCGTCCCGGCGATGCCACTCCACAAGAAACCGTTCTTCGCCGCACTCGGCATGATCAGTCAACGTACCGACTGCGAATCCAAATCTTCGGACACCGGCCGGCATTTCGTCATCGATCGTGTGGATAATGCGACACGGATTCAGAGACCAGATCGGGCCCACGTTGATCATCGCAGCTACGATGGTGCCGCGTATCAAGGGACGATCGGAGAAATATAGTTCCACAAAGGGCGACGGGTACATCTTCCACTGGGTCAAGGCGATTCGAGCACGTTCAAACGCCGACTCGCCAACGCCGAGTCTTGCTCGGTGATGATCGACGTTAAACCCAGTGGGCAATTCTCGATTCGACGCGCCCACGTCCAGATAGGAAAATGGTGCGTCTTGCTGGGCCAGCAGGTGCTGGATGATCTCGGCTTCGCTGGGTCGGTGAAGAAGCAACACGATGTTAATCCTGGCCTTTGATCAAGGAAACGTGATCGCCTGATAAAGGACAAACCGCATTCCGTCCAGCTGGTTTAACGGTCCTTCCTGGGATTGGCTTCCACATTGCTTGCCGACAACTGCAAATTCAAAAGCAGAAGTAGGTTCCTGCTACTGACCAACGTCGATTGACGATTTTTGCGACAATCGATAGTCTCCTGTCAGACGGAGGTCGATTATGGAACGAACAGATGTGTTGATCGTCGGTGCCGGGCTGGCCGGATTGCAGGCTTCACGTCTTCTTGCGCGAAGGGGCCACAAGGTTGTCTTAGTCGACCGCAAGTCGCGGCTCGACGAGGCAGTTCATACGACGGGCATTTTCGTGCGGAGGACACTGGAAGATTTCTGGTTGCCACCGGAGTGTTTAGGGCCGCCGGTGAGCCACGTTCAGCTGTATTCGCCCGGTCGCCGCTCAATGATGTTGACCAGTCCACATGAAGAGTTTCGTGTCGGTCGCATGGGGCCTTTGTATCGTCGGATGTTGGAAGAGGCGCTTGCGGCCAAGGTTGATTGGCGCGGGAACACTACGTTTGTTTCGTCCGAGCCCACGGGGGATGGATCGCACGTCGAACTGGACAGTCCGACGGGCCGGACGTCACTCCTGGCTCGCTTTGTCATGGGAGCTGATGGCGCAAACTCGCGCGTCGCGCGGCAGCTTGGCTTGGACGAGAACCACGAGTGGATTGTCGGAGTGGAGGAGGTTTACGAGGACATTCCACTGCTTGGCCCGCCGTGCCTGCACTGTTTCATCGATCCGCAATTGGCGCCGGGGTATATCGCCTGGATCGCACATGATGGCGGCGAGGTTCATGTGGGAGTTGGGGGCTACGCACGTCGATTCTCGCCGCACGATGCGCTGGCCAAATTCCGCCGGGAAGCCGAGACCCTCATGGCGCTGGATCAGGGTCGGCTCGTCGAACAACGTGGTGGTCGGATTCCAGTTGGCGGCGTCTTGCCAAACATCGTGAATTCGCGTGGGCTGCTCGTCGGTGATGCTTCGGGCGCGGTTTCGCCGTTGACGGCTGGCGGCTTGGATCCTTGTATGCGCCAATCCGCGCTTGCCGCGGGGGTCGTGCATCGGTACTTGGCAACACGCGATGTGGCTCAGCTGAGTCCTTATCGAGGCGGAAGACTGCGGCGACGGTTTGCCATGCGACGAGGGCTTCGCGTCGGATTGACGCTTGTCCGCCACCGCTGGGTAGGTGAAGTCTTGTTCGCAGGTCTGTGTCGCTTCCCATTGAAGTTTCTTGCGCAGCATGTTTTTTTTGGGCGAGGTTCATTTCCCGTGGAAAAGAAACAGCTCGAGTTCGCGCGCCTTAGTCCGGATCATTCACTAACGCGACGCGTCAGCGAGGAGACACGTGGATTCCCTCGCTGACGCGATCGGCTTAGTTTGCGCGGTGTTTTGGGCAAGATAGTCGCGACGTCTTTTCACGACTCTGTTGTGGCACGGTCTCCCGACCGTGCCACGGTGGCGACTCCCGACCCCTTCTCGGCCACCCCTACTCGGCCACCGCCCCTGCGCAGGCTTGCTGACTTTGCCATTCGGCTATCGCACGAAATTGATCGATTGGTGGGCGATTACATCGGCGCGGGCAAATCACGGCGGATGAAAATCGCGGCAGCTGCCAGGTAGGACACAATACCGACCGTGGCCATCACAAGATGATGTGCCATCGGGCCCCACGTTTTCCACATGCCTTCAGCATCGTAGATCGCCAGGCTCCAGGCGAATTCGGGCGTGGCGTCGGCAATGTGAACGAATGCCTCCGGTTCATAAGGCGTGAAAGCCGATAGGTATAGCATCCAGTTGACTTCGTCGGCAGCAAGTCCGACCACCTTGACAATGATCTGAAAGACGTAGATGCCAACGACGATGCCGATCGTCCGCCAGCGATAGCGGTCCCATGACGACATCATGGTCGTGAATCCCGCGACCATGAGACCCAACGCGAACAGATTGACTGTGGCTGGCAGAAATACTCGGACGTCCACTAATTCGGACATCGGCGCGACGATGACCTGGGGAGTCGAAAAAGGAATCGGCATCTCCGTACCGATCCATGGTAGCGGAATGGGCAACTGCCATGTCGGCAGTGTTTCTGCGGTGACGCTGGTATTGTAGATGCCCGCGCAGGTACCACCCCAAGCGGCCAGTGACAGCAGTACAACACCAGTGACAGTGACTAACGAATGGGTCGCGATCACCTTGAGCCGGCTGAGCGGTTGGGCGATGAGCATCTCCAGCGTGCCGCGGCCGATTTCTCCGCTGACACAGTCGGAGCCCCGGGCAATCGACCAAATGGACACACAAAGCACCACGATCAGTTCGTCGTAGGCGAGCGAGATCCGACCCGTGTAGGTGATTAGCCAATCGAAATCGACCGGGGTAAACCGCTGCCAGTCGTCCGGCAACAGATCCAGGATCGCCTTGAAACGGCCGGTGTCCAGGCGGCTCACGATCCAGACTCGGATCCAGCAAAATGCAAACATGGTCCCGCCGCACGCCAACAGCAACCACTTTGCGTCATGTACGTATTTCTTGAGCAACACGCGGGTCATGGCAATTCTTCTCCGGCCGGCCCTCTGGCAGCGGCCAGTTTCCTCGTGGTGTCAGGCGTCGGCGACTCTGCCTCGCGCCGATCGTCTGCGTTCGCAACAGTCGTGACGCTCGAATGGAATCGATCGTAGACGGCGCGCAGCCCGATTGGCTCGATCCGTATTTCATTCAAGGGAAGGGTTGCCAGCCAGCCCAGGAGGGGGCCCAGTTCGCCGTAGGTGTCGATTTCGATCTGGCCCGTCGCGGGGCTACGGACAGACAGTTGATCCTTCAGTTCCGAGGGCGGTCGTGGTAGGGCGCCCGTGATCGCCGCGCGAATGCGATGGCAACGACGTAGCGAGGAAATGTCCTGTGTGTGGACTAGTCGGCCGTCACGCAAGATCACCACGCGATCGCACACTTCCTCCACCTCCGACAAGACGTGCGAAGAGAAGATGACCGTTCGCCCCTGTTCTCGGGCTTCGGCCACGATTTCGATCACGGCACCGCGGACGGTCGGATCCAAGTTCGTGGTCGGTTCGTCCAAGATCAGCAGCGGTGTGTCAGTAGCCAGTACGATTGCCAAGGCCAGTTTTTGACGCATCCCTGTCGACATGAACGCGACGCGGCGTGACAGGTCCAATTCGAATCGCTCAGCCAACGCCAATGAGCGTTGAAAGTCACCCTCAGCGCGCACTTCGGCAAAGAACCGTAGCGTTTCCTTGCCTCGCATGTGACGAAACAACCGCGCTTCGCCGGGCAGGTACGCCACCCGACGACGCACTGCCACAGACTCAGCATAGGCGTCCAGCCCATCCACACTCGCTCGCCCCGACGTCGGCTTCAGGTAACCCAACAGCAACCGGATCAGCGTCGTCTTTCCGGCGCCATTGGGACCAAGTAAGCCGAACACCTCTCCGCGCGCGACCGTCAACGTACAGTCGGATAAGGCATGGACTCGTCGATAACGCTTGCCAAGCGAATCGGTGGTGACGAGCAATTCGGAACTCTCACGTGCCATGGGTTTTGACAGTTCGTGCGCAAACCATTTTCACGCTCGCAACGGGTGGGCAGTGCCAACAGGATGTGCGACCCGAAGCGAGGCGCTGCTGCAGAACAGCAGACGTGTACGCATATGGATCACTTCGGAGCGATGGTACACGTCATCCTTCGGCCATGCTGTTCGGGCGATTTCTCAAGTTTGCCGACTTCCAGCAACTCTTCGATCACGCTGAGCATGACGCGGCGACCTTCGTCGATATGCGCCATCTCGCGGCCGCGGAAAATCACCGACACCTGAACCTTGTCCTTGTGTTCCAGGAAGCCTATTGCCTTCTTGACCTTGAATCCAATATCATGCGCGCCCGTCTTGGGCCGCAAACGGATCTCCTTGGTCCTGGTGGCGTGACTGTGTTGATTGGTTTTCTTCTTCTTGTCGTATTTGTATTTGCCGTAATCCATGATCCGGCAAACCGGTGGCTTTTCGTTGGGAGCCACCTCGACCAAATCGAAGCCATCATCTCTCGCTTTGGCCAGTGCATCCTCCGTCGCGATGATCCCTAATTGTGAACCGTCGGCGGCGACGACGCGGACGGAGGTTGCTCGGATTTGTTCATTGATCTTAGCTTGAACGCGGTCGATAGTTGTTACCCTTTCGTGATAGTGGAACGTCCATCAAATCAGATCACATAACCTGAATCGACATTACGATTTGTTGCAATATTCAACGTGAGTATCGAAGCTTCGCTGCCCGTCGTCAACTGTTTTGCCGGAAAACGTCGGGCTGGCCCCGCTTCAGTTCCTGGCTACTTCTCGAATCAGTATTGATTTCCTGTGCCGCGTTCCCCCAATCCAGCGTTGCCGCCGAACGACTGGCGAACCTCTCTAGCGGCGATTTCAGTCTGCAATTTGACCAACGCCTCGTCTATTTTCATCGGTCCTAGATCACCGATCAGGCGATCACGCACGGCGACCGTTTCACTTTCCATTTCGCGACCCCCAACAATAAACATGTAGGGAATCAGTTCTAGCTGGCCGTCGCGAATCTTAGCTCCGATCTTCTCGGGACGATAATCTCCGCCGACTCGCAACTTGGTAGCCCGCAGTTGTTGTTCGACGCGGCGCGCATAATCTTCAAACTTTTGGCTGACCGACAGCACACGAACCTGCTCGGGGGCCAGCCACAGCGGAAAGGCACCCGCGAAGTGCTCGATCAGGACGCCGATAAACCGTTCCATTGAACCCAAAGGTGCACGGTGAATCATGACCGGTCGATGAGGTTGATTGTCCGCTCCGATATACTGCAAGCCGAATCGGTCGTCGCTGGGCAAGTTGTAGTCCAGCTGAACGGTGCCCAATTGCCATTCGCGGCCAATGCAGTCGGTCACGACGAAATCGGCCTTGGGACCATAGAAGGCCGCTTCCCCACGTTCGACGGTAAATTCCATCCCCAGGTCTGTGCAGACTTCGATCAAGGCGTTTTCGGCTTTTTGCCAGTTCGTCGCCTCGCCGATGTATTTGTCGCTGTCTGGATCGCGGAATCCCAATCGCACCCGATAGCTGGCCAGACCTAGAGTATCGAGGACCATGCGAGTCATCTCGATGCAGTCGCGAAACTCCTCCGGCACTTGCTCGCTGGTGCAGAAGATGTGGGCGTCGTCCTGCGTAAACCCGCGCACGCGCGTCATCCCAGACAGTTCGCCAGACTGTTCGTAGCGGTAGACGGTGCCAAATTCGGCCAAACGCAGCGGCAGTTCGCGATAGCTGCGCGGGCGCGTCTTGTAGATCATGGTGTGATGCGGGCAATTCATCGGCTTGAGCAGATACTGCTCTTCATGCTCCAACGTGATCGGCGAGAACATGCTGTCTTTGTAGTACGGGTAATGTCCCGAGGTTTCATAGAGTTCGATTCGGCCAATGTTGGGTGTGTAGACCGGTTGATAGCCGCGCATCTGAAGTTCATCGCGGACGAACGACTCCAGCCCGTTGCGAATGATCGCGCCTTTCGGTTGCCAGAGCACTAAACCGGAGCCTACCATCTCTGGATTGATGGTGAAGAACTCCAGTCGTTTGCCCAGTACGCGGTGGTCGCGGCGTTTGGCTTCTTCGATCCGTTCTAGATGATCCTTCAGATCCTGTTTGTTGAAAAACGCCGTGCCGTAGACCCGTTGCAGCTGTTTTCGATTCTGGTCACCCTTCCAGTAGGCGCCAGCCACGGAGAGGATTTTGAAGGCGCCAATGGCACCGGCCGTGGGGACATGCGGCCCTCGGCACAAATCCAGGAATTCGCCCTGCTGATAAAAGGACAGCGTCTCGTGGTCGGCCAGCCCATCATCGATATGTTCGACTTTGTACGT
>JASLRF010000527.1 GCA_030744095.1 Pirellulaceae bacterium
AATGTTACCGACCTGTCGAGCCGATTTGACACGAAGCCGTATCTGCGACCGACCAGCGATCTAGTGGCGATGCTTGTCCTGGACCACCAGACGCAGATGCACAATTACATCGCGTTGGCCAACATGGAGACGCGTAGTGCGCTGCACTACAACGCGGTGATGGCCAAGGCATTGGAGCGACCGAAGGACAAGTTGACGGATTCGGCACGCCGCCGCATTGAATCGGTAGCGAACAAACTGGTCGAATACCTGCTTTTCGTCGATGAGTTTCCGTATGCCAGTCCAATGAAGGGGGTATCTGGTTTTGCCGATGGTTTTTCGTCGCGAAAGCCGCATGATTCGAAAGCGCGGTCGCTGTTCCAGCTTGATCTGAAGAAGCGACTGCTGAGATACCCCTGCAGTTGGCTGATCTATAGCGAGGCCTTCGAGAAATTGCCCAAGGCAGCCTACCAGCGGGTGGCGGAGCGGCTGCATGTTGTGCTGACCGATGCGAAGACGCCAGCGGGATTTTCGCATTTAAGTCAGCAGGATCGCCAAGCGATTTTTGAAATTCTCCACGACACCATGCCTCGCATGGCTGCGATTTGGGATCAGTCGAAGTAGGCCAGACGGGCTCTGCGCCTGGCCTGCGGCCGGTGAGATAGCCGCTTGCAATTGGCACGGTTGATGACGCCAAAGCAATCGCCGCCGTCCAGCAGGTCCTGGATCCACTGACGGACGACCAATAATTGCAGATGAGACAACCATGACCGCAGATCCGACACTGAAGCGTCAGGCCTCAAAGGTCGTGCGCGCCCTGCGTCGCGATTATCCCGATGTTCAATGCGCACTCCGCTACGACAGCCCGTTTCAATTGCTGGTGGCGACAGTCCTTTCGGCACAGTGCACTGATAAGCAAGTGAATATCGTGTCCAAGGCGCTGTTCGAGAAATGTCCAACTGCCGTGGATCTGGCCGCGTTTCCCTTGAAGAAATTGGAGAAAGTGATCCAGAGTACGGGTTTTTTTCGCAACAAGGCGAAGAATATCAAGGCACTCAGTCGGCGTTTAATGGCCAATTTTGATGGCGAAGTGCCTCAAGACTTGGAACTTCTGGTGAAACTGCCCGGTGTGGGTCGAAAAACGGCCAATGTCGTCCTGGGAACGGCGTTCGCCATCCCCAGCGGAGTCGTCGTGGACACCCACGTGGGCCGGATTAGCCGCCGTTTGGGTCTCACCCGCGAAACGGATGCGGTCAAGTGCGAGCAAGATTTGATGCGGCTGCTTCCGCGTAAGGAGTGGATCGATTATTCTCACAGGTTGATCCACCACGGTCGTCAGGTCTGCCAAGCACGCAAGCCGGACTGCGATTCGTGTGGGTTCATTAGATTCTGTCCTCGCATCGGTGTTTCGGCCTCGTCGTAGCCGGCCACGGGTGACGCGAACATGACGGATTGGCGCGGGTGGATTCCGTGGTATTCTGTTGCGTCCG
This sequence comes from Pirellulaceae bacterium, assembly GCA_030744095.1. The sequence goes on from JASLRF010000527.1 coordinate 1,470, forward strand.
CGTACTCCGTGGCACCTTCAGGCCAGGAGTTCTCTGCGTCTCCGCGAAACCCGATTTTGGACTTCGGCTCATGATTCTTTCCGGCGACGAGATTCAAAATCGAATTGGGTCTGACATTGTCATTGACCCATTTGATGCGAGTAATCTGAACCCTAATAGTTACAATCTTTCGTTGCACAACGAACTGATGGTCTACGAAGAGGTGGTTTTGGACATGCGCCAAGCCAACCGAGTTCGTCGGATGACCATTCCCGAAGATGGCTTGGTCCTGAGTCCCAACCAGTTGTATTTGGGGCGTACCGCCGAGTTCACCGAAACGCACCGCCTGGTCCCCATGATCGAAGGCCGTTCGTCGATCGGGCGGCTTGGGTTGTTTGTGCATGTTACCGCGGGGTTTGGCGACGTGGGATTTAAGGGCTACTGGACGCTGGAAATGTTCGCGGTGCAGCCAGTCAGGATCTATCCCGGCGTGTTTATCTGCCAGATCATCTTCCATGAGGTCTGCGGCGAGCTACACGAGTACTGCAGCAAGAAGTATCAGAACGCCAAGGATATTCAGCCCAGTCTGTTGTACACAGAGTTGAACCCTAACGGCCAGACGGAAGACCCGCAGCTGAAACTCGATTTCGGTCGCAAGAAGAAAGAGGCTCGCATCGAGTAGCGCGCATTCGGCGTAAGTCAGTTCGTTTTTGACACTGCCGAGGCACATGGCTGAAGATCCCAATTTGCGAATGTCGCATCGTCAATACAGGGAATAATCCAACAGCGTTTGTAATTCACACATGGCCGCCAAATCGGCGCGGCGTTCCTGTGTTGCAAAGATGTGCTGCAAGTTGACAAGCATACGAGACAGCCATTGCGAGTGCGTCGCAGCGGCCAGGTATTGGTCGCTGCGTGGGACAGTGCGACCGGTGACCTCTTCGACACGGTCGAACGATTCAGACTCGGTCAACACACTCCCCAAGAAGAATGGATCGACGATCAACGTGTCACGACCCGAAAAGACACGGACCAGAAAATGGCCAGGGGCATTAACGCCTTCGACTCGAAGGCCAATCTGTTCGGCGACGATCTTGTAGATCAAACACAGCGTGATGGGGATCCCGTTTCGCGATGCCAAGACCCGTGAGAGATAGTTATTGTCCGAGCAGTAGTAGTCCTCCGCGTTGCCGCGGAACCCCTCTTCGTCGAAGAGGAAGTGGTGTAAATGCGCGAGAAGTGCTTGCGGTTGCACGCCATTGACCTGCGACGAAATGTGGTCGGCCATCTCCTGGAGTTGATCTTCGATCCCGGCTGGATCGACATCATCCAATCCGTGCATCGAAATCGCGATAGCCGCGTGCAGCAGGCCCACGGTCGTATCCAAGACCGGGATCTGCTCGGCAAATAGCTGAAATGCTGCTGGGCGGCAATGTACGGGGATGTTCATGGTCGTGAATCCACATTGCGAGCTGTCGATCAGGTTGCAAAAGTCTCGATTTCGAGCCATGTTCTCCCAGCGCCCGCCGACCACCTTCGTTGCGACCATCTGGAAATGCGTGGCAGTTGGTCCCTGGAGCGCCCCTCTCGAACTGAGGATGCTGCTGCAGGGTTTGGCTGGAAGCCCAAATCGCCTACCGGTAGAATAGTTGTACTTCGAAACAATTACCAATTCTTTGCGCGTCGGAATCTCCCAGAAACGATAATCGCCTACTGTTCATTGAGTCGGCTTACTTCGAATCACTGCCGACGGCCGAATGAAACGCTAGATCTCGCCGGGTTTGAGCTGAGCACGATACCGGGATATAATGACGTGTGGTTCTCCCACCTTTTTGCCGCTTGCTCGCGACCACTTGCTCGCGACCACTTGCTCGCGACCGCTTGTGGCGACCGAACTCGGCTACCCCATTCGAAAGCGTTATCCATGAAATCCAGCGTTCTGTCGGTTCTGTTTGCTTGTCTGTTTACAGTCCCCGCCTGGTCGGCCGACTATCGCGTCGAACCGTTGGCGGAATCACCACCGATTTCCGAGTTGAAGGAGGACATCGCAGGGAAATTGAAGACCGACGGGGTCCGCATCATCCGTGGTACGAAGACCACTTACTGCGACATCTGGCTGTGTAAGAAGTGGGACGTCCCAGCCGATTTTGAGCCCACGCCGGAGGTGTTGTATCCGTTCGAGGCGGGTCAGTTGATCGGAGTGGTCCGATTCGGTCGCAAAGGTGCCGACTTCCGCGATCAGGATATTGCCAAGGGTGTTTATACGATTCGGTATAGTCAGCAGCCCGTCGACGGTGCACACGTAGGTACGTCGCTGATACGGGATTGTCTGGTGCTGGTCCGCGCGGAGGACGAACAGAACGCGGCACCCACGGGCAACGACGATCTGGTTGAGCGAAGTTCGGCTGCGGCAGAATCGGGTCACCCTGGTCTGTTTTCCATGCAACACCTGACCTCCAAAAAATTCCCTTCTATGCGGCACACGGATGAAACCGACTGGTGGATTCTGGCGCTGCAAGGCACCGGCGGTGAAAAAGCACTGCCGATCGAGTTTGTCATCTCGGGTGTGGTTGTCGAGTGACCAAGATGTTTGCGATGTTCGAACTCAAGCCTTGCGATTGCTGCCAAGGCGATATTGAACTGCGGCGCCGGATCGTCGACAGGGATGGCCGGACGACGGATGAGAGCCTCAGGTCTGGGGTCTGATAGCCGAAATTGTGAGAATTCAGACGATTTTTGTTTACTCTCAGTTTTTCGCGAACTCGGCCTTGGCAGTTGGGCTATCAGCCGGGAAGCCCTTTGTTTCGGCGACATGAAGGGAGGCCCAGAGCCCATAACGGTCGGCGGCTCGCCTCGGCTTCGGCCCAGTCACCCTCACCCAGGCGCCCTTGTGCAACATGAACAGCCAAATCGCTCCACGATTGGCTGCCCTTAGTTGTATCGCCATTGCAGGTTCGTATAATCGGCGGTGATTGCTGGACGACGCGGCTTTGCTTCGACCAGCGATCGGACGGAAGTGATTTGTTTTCGCCACACATAAGCCAGGGTGAACTCATGACGGATTCGAAACAGAAGTCAGCCCCGATGTCCGGCTTTAGCCGCCGCGAATTCCTCCGCGGTTCGGGCGCTGTTGCAGCTGCGACGGCGCTGCAAACGCAGACTGCGGTGGCACTCGATGACCAAGGGCCGCAAGTCGTTCGCGGAGAAAAGAAGATCACGTTAAACGTCAACGGAAAGGACGTACAGGTCAAGGCCGAACCGCGTGCAACCTTGCTGGACGTGCTTCGCTATCAATTGGACTTGACCGGCGCGAAGCCTGTCACCGTGGATGGAAGCAGCGGTGCGAGCACCATCTTGATCGACGACAAGCCCGCAGCGGCTTCGACGACGCTCGCGATGGCAGCGACGGGAAAGAAGATTCAAACCGTCGAATCGTTGGGTGGCGAACGGCCCGACGAAGTTGTCAAGGCATTCGTATCCCATGATGCTCAGCAGTGCGGCTTTTGCACGCCTGGATTCGTGGTGGCAGTGCGAGCATTCTTAAACAAGAACCCTGATGCGACCGAAGCCGAGGTCCGCGCTGGTCTAAACGGCAACCTCTGCCGTTGTGGTACCTACGCGAACATTGTTGAAGCCGCACTTGCCGTTGTGAAAGGAGGCTGATCATGCCGGAATACAGTTGGCCCAGTCGTGAAGCGAGCACGGTCATCGGCAAAGTGCATGACCGTCTGGATGGTACCGTTAAGGCAACCGGTGCCGCAAAGTATACGTACGACATCAACTTGAAAAACCAGTTGATCGCCGTGGCCTTTGGATCGCCGTATGCCCATTGCACGATCAAGAACCTTGATGTGAGCGGCGCGCAGAAGACACCCGGTGTCGTACACGTCGAAGTACTTCCCCAAGGTAAAAAAGATACGGAAATCGAATGGGAAGGTGAATTGTTGGCCGTGGTGGCTGCGGAGTCCGAAGGGGCGGCCCGCGAAGGTCTTTCCAATATCAAGCTGACTGTTGATGAACTGGATGTTTTTGCCGACGAGTCAAATCTGGCGGCAGCCGAGGAAGCTGGACGCACAGGCAAAGGGGGCGGCAAAGTTGAGACGGTCAACGAGCCTGGTGACGATGACGACGAAGACGAATTCGTGGAAAGGGAAATTGAACGCCTTTTCAAACAGGCCAAGTATGTTGTCGAGGGTTACTACGGCATCGACCCGATTACGCACTGCTGCTTGGAACCTCATGGTTCCACCGTCGAGTGGAAGGACGGTAAGCTCGAAGTGCATTTGTCGACACAGAACGTCTCAGGCACGGACGAACAGTTCGCGCGCGATCTCAAGGTGGACGCCGACGATGTCAATGTGCATTGTGATTACATCGGCGGTGGGTTTGGCAGTAAATTCGCCCCGGATTATTGGGGGATCGCGGCGGCACGGATTTCCAAAGCCACGGGCCGACCAGTCAAGTTCATGTTACAGCGAGATCAGGAACTGAAGCTGGGCGGCTCGAGGCCGTCCGGGTACCTCAAGGTGCGGCTCGGTGCGGACGCGAGAGGCGTCGTGCAAGTCTGGGATTCCCAACATTGGGGTTCGTCCGGGTATCGCGGTGGTGGTGTGAGCCATTCCGTGGTGCCTTATGTCCTGGTCCCGAAGAATTACCGCCGGATTTCGACGACCATCAAGGCGAACTTGGCGAATGCCCGTGCCTGGCGTGCCCCAAATCATCCGCAAGCATGTGCGATGACGCAAACCGCGTTAGATGACTTGGCGGCAAAAATGGGGGCCGATAGCTACGACATCTTCATGGCTAATCTGGTCAACGCCAGCAATGGTAAGGCCGACGTTTACCGCGCTGAGATGGAGATCGGCGCGCGGTTGATCGACTGGAAGGCGAAATGGCACCCACACGGAAAGGGCGCCAGCCGTGGGTCGATTGTTGACGGTTTAGGGATGGGGCTGCACACCTGGGGAGGCACGGCAAACACGTCGAGCTGTTTGCTCAAGGTCTATCCCGATGGTGGTGTCGAGGCCTTTTGTGGTACCCAGGACCTGGGTACGGGGACCCGCACGGTGTGCGCTCAAGTACTTGCCGAGACGTTTGGTCTTGGCGTCAATGATGTGCGGATCAACGTTGGCAGTTCCAAGTACCCCAATAGCGGCGCATCTGGTGGTAGTACGACTGTCGGAGCGGTTTGCGAATCGCACCGTCGCGCGGGCCAGGACGCTTTGGAGAAGATCTTTGAACTGGCGGCTAAGGAACTCGGTGTCGACGCCAGCGTGCTTGAAGCTGTCGGCGGCAAGATCCGTGACTCTGCCAATCGCAACAAGAGCATTGCCTGGCGGAAGGCGTGCAGTCTGATCGGGCTCAAACCGCTCGAAGTGACCTCCAGCTACCAGCGGGGTGCGGATAGTCCGCTTACCGGCAGCGGGGTTGGAGGCATTCAGATGGCACACGTTGAGGTCGACAAAGAGACCGGTGTGATCAAGATCAAGAAATTTGTGGCTGTTCAGGATCAGGGACTGGTGATCAATCCCAAGACTTGTAAGAGCCAGGTTTTTGGTGCTGTGATCATGGGTATCGCCGCGGCTCTTTACGAGCAGCGGGTGACTGATCCGAAATCCGGAAAATTCATCAACGCCGAATTATCGGATTACAAGCTTGCTCGGGTGGGTGACATTGGCGATATCGTGGTCGAATTATACGAACCCGAAAGTGAGCGGCAGCGTGGCGTCATCGGTAACGGTGAGCCACCTGCCATCAGCCCCAAGGCGGCCATCGCAAATGCGGTGGCCAATGCGTTGGGCGTTCGCGTCCCCACAATTCCCATGACACCCAAACGCGTTCTTGACGCTCTGGCGAAAGCATAAGGGAGGCTCAAGCGATGAAAGCATTTGAATATGCGGCGCCGCGTACCGAAGCAGAAGTGCTGCAGGTGTTGTCGGCAGAACCTGGCAAGACGGAAGTCCTGGCCGGTGGTACCGACCTGGTCGGCTTGATGAAGAAGATGTTGGTGACGCCTGACTGCGTAGTCAACATCATGGAGGTGCCGTCGCTGAAGACCATTGACGAACTGCCTGATGGCGGCGTGTCGATTGGTGCGGCGGTTACTCTGGATCAGATTCTGGACCACCCGTACGTCGACGTATACCCCGCCGTCAAACAAGCGATTCGTGGCATCAACAGCATGCAACTGCAGTGTCAAGGAACGCTGGGTGGAGAGGTCTGCCAGCGACCACGTTGCTGGTTCTACCGCAACGGCCAAGGCCTGCTAAGCGAGAATGCAGCCGAGGGGGCGAATCAGTATCACGCCATTCTCGGTAATTCAGGTCCAGCGAAGTTTGTTAGTGGTTCACGTATTGCACCGGCGCTGATGGCGTTGGACGCGCAGCTTCGCGTGATCGGCCCCGCTGAAGACGAAGAGACGCTTGTTCCCGTCAGCGACTTCTTCCGCACGCCTCGTCACGATGGCCAGCGTGAACATGTGTTGCAGCCACAGCAATTGGTGACGCATGTGATCCTGCCTCCGATTGCGGGTCGTACTTGTGCCACCTACGAAGTTCGTGATGGCGAAGGGCCTGACTATCCTCTCGCGGCCGCAGCCGTGGCATTGCGATTCGACGGGTTGGGAATTGTGCACGAGGCCAAGGTGGTACTCGGGCAGGTCGCGCCGACGCCGTGGAATTCGTCGGAAGCCGCGAGTTTGTTAATCGGTCATGCTGTGGATAGCCAGCGAGCCGAACAGGCTGGACTCGCCGCTGTGCGATTGGCGTCGCCGCTTTCGGAGAATAAGTACAAAGTCCAACTCGCCAAAGTTGCCGTCAAGCGGGCGATCTTGCTTGCCGCGGGACTTGAAACAGGCGGCTTCCAGGCCTGACGCGGAAAGACAAAAGGAGCATCACATATGGTTTTCCAAAAATACTACGACGAAACTCGACCGACCCGCGAGAAAGGCTGCATTCA
>JASLRF010000528.1 GCA_030744095.1 Pirellulaceae bacterium
CGGCTGCGGTGGTCGTCATGGACGAAACAGTTTCGATGATCGATTTCCTGCTCAACAGCAGCCAGTTCTTTGCCCATGAAAGCTGCGGACAATGCACTCCGTGTCGCGAAGGCACTTCCTGGGCTCTGAAGATTATGCAGCGAATCAAGGCAGGTCGAGGCCGGCTGATTGACCTCGACCTACTACTGGAGATCGGTGACAACATCGGCATCATTCCAGGCACCACGATCTGTGGACTGGCAGATGGAGCTGCGTGGCCGTTGAAGAATGGGATCCGCAAATTCCGTGAAGAATTTGAAGACTACATCAGACGAACCAACCCGGACGGCTACGCTGGAACTGAACCGGTACCAGCTTTGGAGATGATCGGCGTGCATTGACGGAATAGGCAGGCCCGCGAATCACTGGTGGGTAAGCGACCCATGCATACGCACCACAGTCGACCGACGCGACGTTCAAGGACTTTTTATGGCAACGGTAATCGTAGACGGACAAGAGATTGAGCTTGGCGAAGGCGAACGGCTCAACGGAATTCAGGCCGCCGCGCGGGCCGGTATCGAGATTCCGCATTATTGCTGGCACCCTGGCCTGTCCGTTGTCGCAAGTTGTCGGATGTGCCTGGTCGAATCGGGACGCAAAACTCCCGAAGGCGAAATACAAATGGTTCCTAAGTTGGTGCCAGCCTGCCAGACACCGGCCACCGATGGCTCCGTCTTCGTCACCAATAGTGAAAAAGTCGTTAACGCTCGCGCGATGGTCGAAGAGGATCTGCTCATCCGCCATCCCGTCGATTGCCCGATCTGTGACAAAGCTGGTGAATGCCATTTACAGGATTACCATTTCGAGTATGGTCGCGATCAACGTCGAGCGGACATCAGACCATTTACGAGTCGCCGACGCGAGCTAGGCGAAACCGTTACGCTGTTCGTCGATCGCTGTGTAATGTGCACGCGCTGCGTGCGATTCACACGGGAAATATCGGGAGCCAGTGAACTGTTCGTTGCCAATCGCGGCGCGCATGAAGAGATCGAAGTTTTCCCGGGTTTCCCGCTTGATAACAAGATGTCCGGTAACGTGGTCGACCTTTGCCCAGTGGGAGCTCTGGGCGACCGCGACTTTCTCTACCAACAGCGTGTTTGGTTCATGAAATCGCACGACAACGTTTGTGCGGGGTGTTCGACCGGCTGTTCGGTGAAAGTCGAAGAGAATCAGGACCAAGTGTATCGGCTGAAGCCTCGTGTGAATCCACACATCAACCAATGGTGGATGTGCGACGAAGGACGCTACGGCCTGAGCCACATCCATGATCCGCAGCGCCTGACCGAACCAAAACGGCAGGTCGGCGACGACTACGTAAATGTCCAGTGGCCTCAAGTGCCAACGCAGCTGGACGAGTCGCTAAGAAGTGCGACACGGATCGCGGTCGTGCTCTCGCCGCATCTAGCGGTTGAAGAAGCGTACCTGCTGGCGATCTATGTGCGGCAGATCGATCCGGATGCGGTGCTCGCCGTGGGACGCGTGCCGGCAGCAGGTGAAGACGAGTCGTTTCCCAACGGCTTTACGATTCGCGCCGAAAAATGCCCGAACCGCAAAGGTGTCGAGGCGATCGTTACACATCTTGGTGAAACGCTGTTGACCTGGGACGACTTCCTGGCTCGCTTGGACCAAGGTGACATTGATGCGGCCTGGGTGACCGGTGGCTACACGTCAGACTGGATTGATGGTGCGACGGCGGCCCGATTCTCGTCCCTGAAAACGCTGATCGTACAAGACCTATTCGCCTCGCCATTGTGGGACCGTGCGACCTATCAACTACCTGGTGCGTCCTTCGCCGAACGCGAAGGATCGTACGTGAATCACGCAGACCGTTTGCAATCGTTTCGCTGGGCCGTGCGGCCCCCGGCCGGTGTGATGGTCGAAGGGCAACTGTACTGGCGACTGCTCGAAAGAATCGGTCTGTACAACGCGCGGGAAGTTTTGGCGGACATGTCGCGCGAACTGGTCTACTTCAGCGCTGCCGCGCCAGACGTTTCAGAGCATGGCGTAGACCTCAAAGTGAACCAACTGGCTGCAGTGTAACCGCTCGAAAAAAGGTACCGCCCGGGGCTGGGCACAGCACCAAGACGATGCACCAAAACGAACATGATTGAAGCACTGATTAAAATCGCGATTCTGATTGGCGGCTTGATGACCGCTGCGGCCTATTTTGTGCTGCTCGAGCGTCGGATGGCGGCCTGGATCCAAGACCGCGTAGGGCCCAATCGCGTCGGCATTCCGTTGACCAAGATCCGCGTGTTCGGTTTGGGACAACCGCTGGCCGACGGTGTGAAGTTCATCATGAAGGAGGAGTACACACCGGCACACGTCGACAAGCGACTGTTTCTGCTGGCACCGATCGTGATTCTGGTCGCGGCCTTGGCCACATTCGCCGTTATCCCGTTTGGCAGCATGATTCCAACAACTTTGTTTGGGTACCAGTTATCGGAGACGCCGATCGATCTGGTCGTCGCACCGGGCGCCAATGTCGGCATGATCTACGTGTTTGCCCTCTCGAGCATCGCGGTTTATGGCGTGATCTTGGGCGGATGGGCCAGCAACAACAAATACGGTTTCCTGGGTGGCTTGCGATCAAGCGCCCAGTTGATCGCCTACGAATTACCGTTGGGGCTTGGCCTGCTGGGCGTCGTCCTGGCTTCCGGTTCGATGGACCTGGGCGTGATCATCAGCAGCCAGGCCAACACGGGGATCTGGTTCGGAATCGCCCAGCCGTTGGGGTTCTTTGTGTTTGTCGTTGCGGCGTTCGCCGAAGCAGCTCGCCTGCCCTTTGATCTACCCGAATGCGAACAGGAATTGGTTGGCGGCTACCACACGGAATACGCGGGCATCAAATTGCTGCTGTTCCTGGTTGCCGAATTCCTGCACATGATTGCGGCGTCGTTCTTGATCGTGATCCTGTTCCTGGGCGGCTGGCACTTTTGGGGCCTGACCGGCGGCACACCGGAAATCAATGGTTGGGGATTCACGTGGGGTGGCGCCGCCTGGTTGCAGGCGTTGGTGCGGATCGCCGTGCTGATGACCAAGATCACGCTGATCATCATGGCCTTCATGTTGATTCGTTGGAGTTGGCCGCGATTTCGCTTCGACCAACTAATGGCGTTGGCCTGGAAAGTTATGCTGCCGTTGGGACTGATCAACTTTGTGGCCGTTGCACTGTTGCAGCAGCTGCAAGTGATTTTAACCGGTAGCGTCGGGCAGAGTTGGCTGATGGTGCCGATCGCATGGGGTGTCGCGATCGTCGCCTGGGTGGGGATCACGATGGCTGCTCCGACGGTGGCCGACAACCGACCACGCCGCGACTTGGATTCTTGGAAAATCGATTCACAGGTTTAACGGACAGCCACCATGCACGCAGATGATCCGAACATCAAATGGGTCGAAGAACCGCAGCTTGGACTAGGCGGGAATATGTATCTGCCCATGTTCGTGCAGGGGCTCACCACGACGTTCAGGCATTTGAAGGGTTCGCTGTCCGGCAAGGCTGTCACAGTGAGTTACCCCGATGAAGAGCCCGAGATTGCCAATCTGCTGATTTATCGTGGTGTGCATCGCCTGAACAAAGATGAACAAGGGCGTGTCAAGTGCGTCGCCTGTTTCTTGTGTGCGACGGCCTGTCCGGCGCATTGCATTGACATCGTCGGCACGGAAAGCCCTTGGCCTGATCGTGAAAAATATCCGCAGAGCTATGTGATCGACGAACTGCGTTGCATCTATTGCGGCATGTGCGAAGAGGCTTGCCCGGTGGATGCCGTGGAATTGACAAGTCTATATAACTTGACCGGTCGCAGCCGCGAGGAAATGATCTTCGACAAAGAAAAACTGCTCAGCGTTTACGATGTAACAAAAGATACCGAGCCGATGAAGTCGGCGTCACTGGGAGGCACCGTATGACCTTGCCTCCTCTGCTTGTCGCACAGGCTGGAGAATTGCTTCGCTCGCCTCTGTGTTGGTCTATCATGCTGGGTGCCATCAGTTTGTGGTTGCTCTTTGCCCGTCGGACAAACGCTGTCCGTGGCATAGGCAAGATGCTGGGCGGGATCAGCCTAATCATGCTGGCCACGACTCTGATGATCATCGGCGACTGGTCCTCGCAAATCGTGTTCTGGTTCCTGGCGGCGGTCACCATCGTGGGTGCCGCGGCAGCTATCATCTCGCGAAATCCGGTCTATATGGCAATTTGGTTTGCTGTCTCGCTATTGGGCACCGCTGGACTGTTCTTGTTCCAAGGTGCACAGTTTCTGGGTGTCGCGACTGTGGTCGTCTACGCCGGCGCGATTGTTGTCACATTCTTGTTTGTTCTGATGTTGGCTCAGCCCGAAGGGCACGCCCCATACGACCGCATCAGTTGGGCGTCCTTTGCGATCCCGGCGGCCTTGGTCGGCGCAGCAGCGGTGATTGCAATCGTGCTGACCTCACTGGACAGCCTCAAAGCGGTCGACGAAAAGAGCCCCACTCCGGCGATTGTGGCAAGTCAACAGCATATGGCTGAACTTGGAAGCCACATGTTCGCCTACCATCTTGTGGCGATCGAGGTTGTCGGTACGCTGCTCCTGGTTGCCCTGGTGGGGGCGATCGCTATCGTCATTCAAGGCCGCGAGCCGCAGGCTGATTCGCCAAGTGATATCGCACAGATGCCAAACGCCCATGGCGACCTGCCAGGAGGAGCGCGATGAACGAGTCGGCTTTGCTTTACAATTACCTCCTGATTGGCGGTGTGCTGTTCGCCTTGGGGCTAATCGGTTTCGTTGTCCGCCGCAACATGATCGTCATGTTTCTCTGCGCAGAGATGATGTTGCAAGGCGTCTCGGTGAGCCTGGTCGCATGGAGTCGTTATCACGACGACTGGGGCGGGCAGATGTTGGTGCTGTTCATTATCGCCGTAGCGGCCGCTGAAGCGGGGATCGCTCTGGCATTGATTCTGATGCTCTTTCATCAATCGGGCAGCCTCGACATGGCCTTTTGGCAGGACTTGCGCGAAGACGACCAACCTGCCTTCGTCGATCACAAACCGCCCGACGACGACGACAGAGATCGCATCTGGCCAACATTAACTCCCGCGGGTATCGAACCCGAAGTGGATCCAGACGAACAAATGCACCGAAGCAAGATTTAGAATGACGGACCTGATTCCCCTATCCACCTGTTTGGTGCTGATCCCCTTGCTGCCTTTGTTAGCGGCGATCATCGTTGCCGCGCTGGGCCCACGGCTGCTGAAGGAGCGAAGTCACTTTGTCGTCATCGGTGCCTTTGCGGCGTCTTTCTTATTGAGTTGCCTCCTTGTGATGCAACTCAACGCGATCCATGCAGGCGGCGGGCAACACGAGACTGCTAAGACGGCTGGCTACGAGCAGATTGTGACGCTCTGGACTTGGGTGCACGTGGACGATGCGTTTGAACTCAGCTCGACAGATCCCGCCACACTGCTGGATGCTGGTCCGCACGATTTTCACGTTGACATTGCGCTACGTGCAGACGCGCTTACCGTGATGATGTTGGCCATGGTCACGTTTGTATCGACCTTGGTCGCCATCTTCGCGGCAGGCTACATGCACGGCGACCGCGGCTATTGGCGTTTCTTCGCATACGTGGCTCTGTTTGTGTTTTCGATGACGATGCTCGTCTCGGTCACTAACTTTGCGTTGCTGTTTGTATTCTGGGAAGCGGTCGGCGTATGCAGTTATCTGTTAATTGGCTTCTGGTACGAGAAGTCTGAAGCGGCCGCCGCTGGGATGAAGGCGTTCTTGGTTAATCGTGTCGGCGATTTTGGCTTCGCGCTGGCCCTGTTCCTTATCTGGTCGACATATGGGACGTTGAACTTTCACGACACGACGGCGGACGGATCTCCCGAGCCACGTGCGGCCACGGCCATCGCCGCAATCGACTCGGACGTGGCGGCCGCCGGAGCCGAAGACGAAATCGTCCGAGGTGTCCTGGGCGTCCGACGCGTCGCCGCCAATCACTATATCGGCGGCACCGTTGGTTTGGCGATCTGCTTGCTGCTATTGCTCGGGGCGTGCGGCAAGAGTGCTCAGTTCCCTTTGCATGTTTGGCTGCCCGATGCGATGGAAGGCCCCACGCCGGTTAGCGCCCTGATCCACGCTGCCACGATGGTCACGGCCGGAGTGTACATGGTGGCGCGATGTACGCCGTTGTTCATGGTTTCGCCCGAGGCCCAACTGGTGGTGGCGTGTGTCGGTGGCTTTACGGCCCTGTTGGCTGGCCTGATTGCACTTACCCAATATGACCTGAAACGCGTGCTGGCCTATTCGACGGTCAGCCAGCTCGGTTACATGTTCATGGCGCTGGGTGCGGGTACCTTCGCCGGGATCACAGCCGGTATGTTCCACCTGTTTACGCACGCCTTCTTTAAGGCGCTGCTGTTCCTGGGTGCCGGTAGCGTGATGCACGCGATGGGGAACGTCATCGACATGCGGAGGTTTGGAGGTCTGCGAAAACGTTTGCCGATTACGCACTGGACTTTCTTTCTGGGTTGCCTGGCCCTCGCCGGTGTGCCGCCGCTGGCGGGATTCTGGAGCAAAGATACGATCGTTGCTGCAGTGCATGAACGTGCTCACGAACTGACCCACGAAGCCGAACTTCGTGACGAATCGGACGCTTCACAGCCCGATCAAGACGGCCAACACCAAAGCAGTCCCGTCGGCGGTGCCAGTCGTCATTTCGAGCAGATCGGCATGACATGGATTCCGGTTGCTTTGTACGCCGAAACAGCAACAGACGATCAGTCGGCCCTGGCATCGTTGAACAAGCATCAATTGCGACGTTATGCCTGGATTTATCAACTGTTGTATTACGTGGCCATGTTTACGGCGTTCTTGACAGCGTTCTACACGTTCCGCGCATTCTACCTGACGTTCTATGGAGAAGAGCGGATTCCGACCGAGGCCGGCGATCACGCGCATGAATCAACGCCAATGATGTGGATACCGCTCGCCGTACTGGCAACGTGTGCTGTGTTGGCTGGCCTGATTTTCGATCACACCTATTCACGGATTGGCCCCACGCACTGGTTTGCCGAGTTTTTGTCACACGCGCCATCGCTGGCTTACGGGGCCGTGGCAGCAACCAAAGGTCCTTATGAATTCCATGCGATCGTTGCCGGGATCAGCAGCGCGATCGCTCTCTTGGCCCTTTTGATCGCCACCTATCTTTACTTGGGTGACCGACGCGAAATCCTCTGGCTCAAATCGTTGTTCGAATTTGAATTGTTCTCTGGCAACTTGGACGTCGAAGGGGTTTCGCGATGGAGCAGAATTGGCTGGGTCGAAGCGATTCACCATCAGGCCTGCGCCGCCAAGTTGGGCTGGCTTTCCTCGTTTATGGGCAGCATCGTCTTGATGACCGCTCTGGTCCTGACGATCCCGTTTCTGATCGGCCGCGCCCTGTCGCCGTACAACCTGTCGCAGCACAAGTTTTATATCGACGAGATTTATTTCCTGGTGATTGTATTGCCCATGCGTGCCCTGGGATCGATCTGTTACATCGTTGATCGCTGGGTGGTGGACGGTGTCGTCAACGCGATCGGTCGCACCCCACTTCGCCTGGGCGCGCTGATGCGTTCCATGCACTTGGGGTTGGTACAGTTTTACGCGTTGGCAACGGTGCTGGCGATGTTGGTACTCGTCGCTGCTAAGATCATTTGGGCCGCTGGCTAGGCCAGGAGAAGACACAAGAAATCCTCATGGACGCATCCACGTTACTTCTGCTTTCAATCATCACGCCGATGGTCGGTGCCTTGCTGGTTGCCATTCCAGGCACGCAGCGTTTTGCACGCTACATCGCGTTGGCTGTCACGTTGATTACGCTGGCGATCGTGACCTGCGTGGTCGTGGCATTTCCAGCCGATGGGAGAACCAATGGTACTTTTGCGGCGACTGAAGCGATTTGGCTGGGCCAGGGATCAGGGTTCGACGTGCGTTTCAGCTTGGCGCTGGATGGACTGGGAATTTGGCTTTACGGCCTGACCGCGCTGCTGATGTGGACGGCGGTCTTGGTTAGCTGGAACGCGATTCGCGACCGCGCCGCGTTGTTCTTTGGCATGTTGATGCTGCTCGAAGCCGGATGCCTGGGCGTCTTTTCCGCTCGGAACATCATCCTGTTTTACGTCTTCTTCGAATTCACACTGATTCCGTTGTTTTTCCTGATCGGAATCTGGGGGAGCGAGGATCGGCGCTATGCTGCCATTAAGTTTTTCCTGTTCACGCTGGCCGGTAGTGTTCTCACGTTTCTCGGATTACTGACTCTGGTCTTTCTGGGTGCCCATCGTGCGGGGACAACCGGTGCGTGGTCGAACACACCTGATCGCCCGCTCTCGTTTTCAATTCCCTATTTGACCGACGAACTGCAAAACCAGCACGCGACGATTTTCGAGAGTCTCGACACGGACGCGAATGCGCGACTCAGCTTGAGCGAGGTTTCCGCGGGTAAATCTTCCGTGTGCGAGAGGCGCGCAGCCTTGTTGTTCGCCAAACATGCAGGCATCGCTGAACCCAAGCGGAATCAGCAGATCCTTCAGATGCGAATGAACGAAAGAACATTCTTGGAAATAGATGAGAGTTTGGAGATCGATAAAGGGACGGCTCGGCAAGTCATGCAAGAGCTCGACCAGGCTCAGATCTCCTTGGACCAATTCAAACGACAGGACTCAGGCCTTCGGCAAGTGATCTTCTGGGCGCTGTTTATTGGGTTCGCGATCAAGGTGCCTTTGTTCCCATTGCACACATGGCTGCCATTGGCGCATGTTCAAGCGCCGACGGCCGGCAGTGTCTTCCTGGCTGGGATCCTGTTGAAGATCGGCACCTATGGATTTGTGCGATTCAGCATTCCGATGTTGCCTGCCGCCGCAACCGCCGCGATGCCGATCCTGCTCTGGCTGGCGGTGCTCGGCATCATGTACGGCGCCCTGGTGGCGTTGGTGCAGACCGACATCAAGCGTTTGATCGCCTACTCAAGCGTCAGCCATCTTGGTTTCTGTATGCTGGGTCTGTTCGCGTTTAATCGCATGGGCCTGCAAGGAGGCACATTACAGATGATCAGCCATGGCATCTCCACCGGTGCCCTCTTTGCGTTGGTTGGGATGATGTACGAACGGTACCATACGCGCGAGATTTCACAATTCGGCGGACTGGCCAAACGCGCGCCGTGGCTTGCTTTCCTCATGCTGCTGTTTACGTTTTCGAGTATCGGGTTGCCTGGCTTGAACGGATTTGTGGGTGAATTCATGGTGCTATTGGGTATCTTCCAGCGTGCTTGGACGGGAACTCCCGAGGACTTCAAGACGTCGCTTATGCTGGTCGCCGTCTTGGCCGTGACGGGCGTCGTGCTGGGCGCTTGGTACATGCTCTCGCTTGTCAAACGCGTCTTCTTCGGCGAGGTGCGTGAACCTACTCACATGTCAACGGGCGAGGGCACGCCACATCCGCCGAGCGGAGATCTGTGTTGGCGGGAGGTTGCAGCGTTGGTGCCGTTGGCCGTGTTTGTCGTGTGGATCGGCGTCCAGCCGCGGTTCTTTTTAGACCGTATGCAACCGACATTGAATCGAGTTGCCGACGTGGTTGCAGAACCATGGCCCGCGTCTGCAATACCGGCCGCCACCACCGCGGATACTGATGCGACGGCTCTCGAATTCGCCTCGTTCGTCGTGCCGCAATCGCCAACCACCAACGCCTACACCAGGGAGCCACTACCCCGTGTTCGTTGATACCGAGACCATTCGTTTGCTTTGGCCTGAGATCATTTTGATCGCGATGGCCTCGTGGATTTATCTGGCGGGTGCATTTCAACCGCAACCTGTCTGGTGGACATGTTTTTCGCTGGCCGTCTATGGTGTCGTCGCGTATGTCCTTTTGGGCGCTGAATCGTCCATGTGGACGACAGACGTGACGCTCGCGGGAGTCAGTGGACCGCTGCGGATTGACTACCTGGGGTTTGTCCTCCGCTGCTTCGCGGTGCTGGTCGGTATCCTCTTTACGCTGATGGGCACGCGCGGCAGTAATCGGAATTTGACGAGCGAGTTCCTGGCGACGGTGATGTTGCTCGTCGCTGGTCTCATGTTGGTCGCCCGTGCCAACGATTTGGTACTTCTATTCGTCAGTCTCGAACTGATTTCCATTCCGACATACGTCTTGTTGTATTTGGGGCGGCGGGGTCGAGTGAATTCGGAAGCAACCATCAAGTACTTCTTCCTGAGTATCTTGTCGTCGGCCTTGTTTCTCTATGGGCTCAGTTT
>JASLRF010000529.1 GCA_030744095.1 Pirellulaceae bacterium
GGCGGAATCAGCCAAAGCTGTGGCTGACTGAAGAGCGCGAGCCCACGATCGTCCAGCAGGGACCAAAGGGCACCGTTGGCGGCGACACCGGCGGCAAGCGCGCTGGCCAGCGATTTCCGACCGATACTCAACCCCATGTACAGAATGCCCGCCCCAAACAAATAGAGCGAATAGTCGCTTCTGGATGCAACGAACCACATGCCGATGGCGGGCAGCAAGGGAAGAAAGGTCCCGGTGCGTTGTAGAGGTTCGGCCAGCACGCGAATCCCCGTCCGCTGGAACAACTCGCCGACGCCCGCGCCAGCGAACGCGATCAACAGAATGATGTACGGCCAAAATTCACCCCATTGCCCGAACCACTGTGGACGTGTCAAGTAGATATGTGCGAACAGCAAACCTCCAGCAAGCTGGGCTGCATAGACGTAGCCGGACCGACCTTGCTCGGGCAAATCTAGTGGGTCACGGCCAGGAAGAACGGCCATCACAATCAACGCCGCGACCAAGCCAACCATCACGACCGAGACGGCAGCCAGTTGAATGTCACTGATCGGGGCACCTAGTGTTGGATTGCCGAGATAGAGGAATGCTTCCAACAAAAGAACAGATGCCAACACCAGCAGACCGCAGGCGGCTGCGGACAGGCCGACCCGTTTCAACGACATCTGCCATTCTGGTGACAAATCGCGTCGTCGTGCCACAATCATTGTGTAGCTGAAAGAAACGGCGCAACAGACAATTAGCAGACGAATCACACGGCTCAGCCAAAGCGGCCCGTCCAAACCGGGCGGGATATCGGCCCAACTGAGAAAAACGCAGCTTAGGCCAAGCATCACCAGGGCAGTGAATTGAAAGGCCTGCTTGCGGGCCGACTGTGCCAGGCAACCCAGGCCGATGGCGATCAGCACCGGGATCGGAGACGTCAAGACGCGTTGTGGCCGATCCGGATGCACCAAGACAAGGACCAATCCAAGTAGCAGTGCAAACCCGCCGCCGAGTATGGTCAGTGGCGGCAACCAGTTCGACGTACGCCGCAACCCTGCCACTGGATCGGAAATCTGCAGCCGAACGCCGATTGCCGACAGGTTGGCACCCCGTCGCCACAGCGCCCCAGTCAGTGCGATATATGCGGAAATGGAAATCCCAACTGCCAAGGCCATGTTGTCGACTTGCCATTGAAACGCATCAATGATCATAGCCTGGGCAGCGAGCCCCCACGCGTAAAGACTCAATATCGCCGCACGAGATCGTCGGTCCCACAGCAGCGCGACCAGCAGAGCACCCGTTACCGCCATCGCAACCAGCCCCCACAGCGTGCTCACGTCCACCACTTGGCGAGTGCTTGGCCCACGTTGCAATGCACCGATCGCCGCACCCAACAATGTTGTTGCCAGCAAACCGACCAACGCAATTGCTGCGAAACAACGGTGCGTCGGAAGCCAATTTGAATCCGGCTGAAACGGTTGGTCGTGACGCTGTTGCGAGTTGACTTCAATGGCCAGCCAGAATCCTGCGCCAACCGCCATCGTGATGATCAACCAATGCGCCAATAACAGCATCTCCGAGGAATCGGCGAGACTCGTGTCGATCGTACCGACCCAGACGTAGGTTGCCGCCACGGTCGCCAGCAACGTCGAAGCATACGCCAGCAACTGGCTCCGAACACGTAATGCGGCGGCCCCGGCCGCCAACGCAATCGTCACGGTTGCCCCGAAAGCCCACCAGGGGCCGGTCGGATCTTCAACGGCAGCGTACAAAGCTAATGCCGCGACGATTGCACCAACCGTACAGCCCCAACCAATCAAGATCCACGCGTTGGCTGACCTACCATCGAAAAGCGGAGCTGAATGGGAATTGCGCTGTGGCCACCAAGATTCGGCAGCGGCAGATGCCACCACCAGCGTCCAGCCCACCAATAAGACATGAAACGACAGCCAATTGGCAGACACGTTTTGCGGTACCGTCGCGGCGGCGACCAGCGCCGTCAAGCAGAAGCCCGCACCGCAAACCACGTGTGCAGCCTGGTCGCCTAGTCTTCCGCGACGCAGCCAGACCGCGCCCAATACCGCCAGGACCAACGCCAGGAAACTGCTCCAGCGGCCCAACTGCCGGTACGCTGGGTGAATCTGTTCGGGCGAGTAGATGATGCCGCTTGCCGCGGCGATCGCCAATAGCGCCACTGCAGCCATGGCCGCGGCCACCTGCGCGTCAACACTGATCAATCGCTGTAGATCCAGCTGACGGGAATCGGCTGCGAAAGAATCGGGGCGCTCTGCAGACGCGTCCGGTTCGATCCAATTACGCAGGGCCAGCCAGATCAGCCCGTAGCTGCCCAACGCCACTGCGTTCCATTGTCCCAGCCGTGCCAGCTCAATTCCACCAAGTTGCTTTCCCGGGGTCGCGGTCAAGGCTGGCAGGAGGCAGGCCAGGCTTGCCAGATATTGGAAGACGACCGACCCGCCCAACGCGTACGACGCTCGGGCGTCGCGGACCGCGATCACCAACAGCATCGTCGCGACCAATGCCAAGGGCGTGCCATACGACCACGCGGCGCCGATCTTCGCAAAGAATGAGTTCGCCTCCGGACCACCCACCTGAACTCCACTGACCACTTGCACCACCGTCATGGTTGTCGCGATCAATACAGGAAATGCAGAGAGCACCACGAGCAACATCGGGATGGTCAACATCTGTTGCGCGCCGGGATCTTGCAATCCTGGCCAGTCTGTTCGACGTCGCGCCAGCGCGAAAATCGAACGGCGTGCAAACCAACAGGTCGCGGCCGCCAGTCCGAAAATGGCCAACGACCAGCGGATCGCCGACAATGACGCGACGTGCACTTCATGTGGCCCGGCAATGAGTAGCGGCACCGCGCTGCAGGCCAAGACAAACGACTCGAAACACAGACGCGTGATCCGCTCCCAAATGCAGAATGCAATGGCAGCTGTGACCGCCGCCCAAGCGGCCCACATCCAGGCTTCAAAGGCTTGATGATGCCCTGGCATGGTCAACTCGGCAGCCAGCTTGCCAAGTCCCAGCTCTCGCAAGACACCGGGAACACAGCCGGCGACTATGACACAAAGCAACGTGGCGATCACAACCCCCACAGTGACTCGGTCAACGGTTGGCCAATCGCGAAATTCGAGTAGTCGCTCGACAGATGGCCAACGGCGACAGAACCGGCGTCCCAAAACGGCAAGAATGCACGATGTGGAAAGCACCAACAGTGTTCCAGCCACGTGCAAGGGATCAAAAATGTCGCGCCAAGAATCGACATGGTGCAGTGCCGCAACCAACGTAACAAGCGACAGCGTAGCGGCTAAATGCGCCACCACAAAAGCCATGGACCAGCGACGAACCACTGCGACGCCCAGCCAAATAACGGCAATCACGGCCAGATAGATCGTGTGGAAGCCAAAATGAAAGTCCACCACAAACAACGCCGATGGTGCGGCCAATAGTGACGTTGCCAGTGCCGACTCGGTCAGCGGTCGCACGAACCCCGACCAACGACGGGACGTGACGTCCAGCGTCTCGGTCCAGGCATCCAAACGACCTGCACAGGCCCCTACCAGCAAACAAATGACACCATGAGTGAGGAAGGCAAACATCACTGCACGGTGAAAGGAGACACCGCGCAATGCGAGTACATCGTGATAGAAGTCGACAAACCCAAAAGCTTGCACGAGGGCAACGAGCAAGATAGCGGATCCCACCCAGGCAACTCGACCGTCACCGATGACCCTTGCCGTGATCGACAAGGCAATTGCGTAAATGCAGAGTGTCGGCGGCGAAAGGTAGCTGGAAGGAAACCCACAGAATCCAACGACAATCGCCAGCAGGCCACTGATCGCCAGAATCGTGGCGGCACCCAGGAAATAGCCTCTCGCATCGCGTTCATGTTTTACTCGCACTAAAGCGAGAGCGAATCCGCCCATCAACGCGGCAAAAACCCCCAGCGCAGCCGCGGACTGGCCAGTGAAGAACGAGCGGACGATCTCGAGGCCCCAGCGAGTCTGACTTTGGTAGGCACCTGACAGATGATGAAATGCGACAATCCACGCCAGAGCGCCGCAAGCGACCGCAAAGCCGTGCAGCGTCGGCAAACCGACCAAGAATCCCATATAGGCCAGCAGAATCGCATTCAGCGTACCTACTGTGATCAACAATTCCGGTTCGGGCCACGCGAACAAGATGCAGATTGCCAGACCGAAGGCGGCGCCAATCGCCAGACTGGTGCCGGTCGTACGGAGGGCGTACAGCTTGGCCGAGTTGGTGCGTTGATGAATCAGCAAACCACTTGCCAACACTGTGCCCGCAACCAGGCTCAGTGCCGGAGACAATTGAGCCAGCATGTTCCAGATGGCGCCGGACTTGGCAACCAATAGCGCCAAAGCACTCAGCAAAGCAAACGTCGCGATCCCCAGCACTAACAACAGTACTTCGGCGCGACGCATCGAAAGGCCTTTCCAGCGTCGAGCCCTGGTCAAACCACTGACCGTTGCCACGAGGAAGCCGGCCAGTGGGATCATCGCCAAGCCCATCACTTTGGTGAGCGAATCGCTTTGATGCGCAAACCGATTTATCAACAACTGACCGGCGCACGGTCCCATCACGCCTGCCAGCAAACGCCACCAGTCAGTGCCAAGAAACGCGCGTCCAGCAAAGAACGTCATCGTGCCATACGCGGAAAGTCCCACGATGATGGCCGCCAGGTAAGTTGGATCGGTCCAAGCAGGTTGTTCGTCTGCTTTGCCGCTCAAAGCGATTGCGGCAAGAAAGTTCAACGGGATCAACAGTGTGGCGATGATCAATACAGCTCGGCTGATCGACGACAGATCCCAACTCCGTAAAGTGTAGTGCCCGGCCGCATGAAAGGCCCCGGTTCCAACCAAAAAAATCAGTGCCGGTAGATACGGGATCGAATCACGCAGCGTCGCCCACAGGCTGACAACCAGGCCTACCGCGCACACAACGATCAACAGACCACTGATGATCTCACCCCAGCGGATATTCTTTTCCTCCATGAAGGCCTGCAGCAGCGCTGCCAGGGTACGGCGCGGCGCCAATGCGCGTCGTGCCGGCGGGGGCGTTTCGGGGCGGTCCAGCGGATGCGATGGCGGCACAGCAGTTGGAGGGCGCGAAACAGCTGGCGGCACGGCGGCTTCGTCCTCTATGATTTCTGCGTCGAAGATGCTCTCGTCGACAGTTTCGCTATCGATCTTCGGCGCTACGGAAGCGACTGGATTTGTGCCCGGCGAGGAAACGGTGGTGGCGTCGCTTTCGGATGATTCAGCTGGCGGCGCGTCGGACGGGGCGATTCGCGTCGATGTGGCGGTGTCGGCACTAGTCTGTGTCTGCGACGGTGTGGCGAAAGGCGACTGATCGTCAGCACGGATCAGGACCTCGAGCTTATCGAAGTCTTCGCGCTTGATCGCACCGCGTTCGAGCAGTTTCTTCAGACGTCGCATCGTGACGAGTACTTCATCGTGCGGTGCCAAGTCAGCTGCAGGACGGATAAACGGGGTCGCGCCACAATTCCGGCAACCACCGGCGATTACTGCCTTGCGCCTGCCGCAGGCCGGGCAGTCGCGCGCCGCTGTCGCCGAGCCGCTGTCATCTCTCACCGCGCGGATCATCGCGGCCAACACAACCCAAATGCCGTGACCGACGAGTGTCACAACCACGAGGGCAATCGCCAAACTGATGATGAACTCCGCCATCGCCTACTCGATCTTGTGAAGTTGGAACTTGGTCGGGCGTTACGACCCGCTGATACCCAAAATCGTTGGCGCCAGAATACCGTCGAATTCAGTGAGAAGCCAACAATAAATCGAGCGACGTTACGGCAAACAGTCCAAGACTAACCACGGCGTTGATGTTAAAGAACGCGACGTTGACACGCGTCAGATCGTCTGGTCGTACAATCCAGTGCTCGTAGGCCAACAGCAGAATGACGGCCAAGACACCCGTCCCGTAAATCGGACCTAACGACAAAACTGGCCCGCCCAAGTGATCGACGAACGGTAGCGTCAATAGCATCAAACACATGAGAAAGTGGCAAACGGCAGCCAGACGCAGAGCTCCTGAGACTCCTAGCAATGCAGGGATGCTGCGAAGCATTGCGTCAACGTCGAAATCGACATCTTGACATGCGTAGATCATGTCGAACCCAGCGACCCACAAAAAGACCGCCGCACCGATCCAGATCGCCGGAAGCAAGTCCAGCGGAGCGCTCATCAGGATCTGGCCGCGCAAGGCAATCCAGGTTGAAACCGGTGCCAACATCAACGAGGCTCCCAACCAAAAGTGCGCGGCTGCTGTGAAGCGTTTGGTCAGACTGTAAGCCAACAGGAATAGCAAGACAGGGATGGATAGAATCAGCGGCAAGGAATTGGGCAAGAATAGCAGTGTTCCGAGAATAAATCCCAACGAAGCAAGTGCGATAAACATCACGACACCGGCGACGGTGAGAGTACCTGCTGGAAGGTGACGGCCCGCGGTACGAGGATTCTGCGCGTCGATCTTGCGATCCACCAGCCGGTTGAACGCCATTGCCGCGCTGCGGGCACATGTCATGCAGATCAGTATGCCCAGCAGATGGAGCCAACGGAAACCGACACCATCTCCCGGTGCGGTCCAGGCCATGACCGCCGCCAACAGAGAAAATGGCAGCGCAAAAATCGTGTGGCTGAACCGGATCATTTCAAGAAGATGGCGAATTCTTGACAGCATTTGGAAACTCTTTTCCATTCACGCGCCTGCCGCGTCTTCGTCCCCACCCCATCGTCGCATCAATTGATGCGAGATCCGCAAGTGATCCAAAATCCGCGCGACGACAAAGTCCACCAAGTCTTGGATGGCATGAACACCGTGATACCAACCGGGCGACGCCGGCAAGATTACAGCTCCGGCTTGTGCCGCCTGCCGCATACTATCCAACTGGATGATTGATAGCGGTGTCTCGCGAGGCACCAGGATCAGTGTCCTGCGCTCTTTGAGGTGCACGTCGGCGGCACGTTGAATCAAATTGCTGCTCGTTCCAT
>JASLRF010000530.1 GCA_030744095.1 Pirellulaceae bacterium
GGTTAGGCGCGCCGATCTCCTTGGCCAGCTGCAACGCGCGTTTGGTATGTTCGCGGCGGATTGCTCGATAATGCGGGTCCGGGTCCGTCCAACCCGGATGCCAATACGGCTGACGCGGGTCGGCAACGGCATTCATCATGAAGGCGTTGACGTTGGCGACCTGGAGGTTATTGTCGCTCAAGTGATCTCGGATGGACTGCTTGCGTTCTTCGAGCAGGAACGACGGCCAGGCGTGCGGCACATCGGCCAGCACCTCGATTCCGCTGTAACCCAATTCGGCGATCTTGCGAATGGTATCTTCGATCGAAAAGTGCATATACGCGTTGCTGCTAAATGCCAACTTCATAACGGTCGTTCTGCGGGATGGGTGTGAGTGTGGAATTCAAGCGACGAAGCCGTCAGTGTAACTGGCTGGTGGTCGCGCGTGAAGCCGCCGGTCTAGTTGGCTTGTATCAGATTCTTCTTTACAGATGAGTAAGTTTTCAGCGACGGGCAGCGACCGCAGGTTGGTCGGGGAGCGGGTCGCCGCAAGCGCGCGATAGCTCGCGTCGGTCCGAGGCACAGCCTCACTAGTGCGCGTGCCGCTTCACGGTAGCGACTTTACGCCGTTTGGACTCATGAAACAAAGCGGCCATGAAACAAACGGGGCTAGCGGTCATGTAGGTTCTATCGATCTTTAGGTCGCCAAGACCGTAGGTGGCAGATTCTTCGATCAGTTGTTCTTGCCTTTCGGTACTTCATGAGCCATGTTTCAGATGGCGACCGTGGGTCTTTTCTGAGCACAATTCTCCACGTGCTCCACGCCCATGTCAGCCGCGATAATGGCAAACCGATCGTGAGGTCGGGACGCAAAGCCATGGGTCTCGAAACGAGATCGCCAGGCTACCGAACGGTCATGGACAGGAGGATCTACGGTGAATTGGTTGCCAGCTAGTACCGTTGCGCGTGGGCAATGCGCCCACACGCTGAACCAGCGCAAGCTCACGCGAGCTAATCATGCGTGGGGCGCGTCGGTACCGGCAACGGCCCGCCGGTGTCTCTTCTCTTGCAGTCACCGAACTGTTCGCCGCACCAAGAATAGAGGCGCTGCCGCAATCGAGTTTGCCATCGTCGCTCCCTTGATATTCTTTCTGGTTCTGGCTTCAATTCAGTTCGCCGGCCTTCTAATGCGTCAGAATCTGCTGACCGCGGCGGCACTCGACGGAGCCCGCGCCGCCTCGTTCCCAGACACGGACTCTGTCAATACTGTCATTGCAAGCGTAGAAGATCGACTCACACGAGGCGGAATCGATCCAGAACTCGTCGACATCGCAATCAATCCAACGTCCCTCGGCAGTCTGAATACCGGTGACTCAATGATCGTCACCTTATCGTGCCCGATTAGCGACATGATGTGGGTCGGACCGATCATGCCACCAGAAACGAACTTATCAGCGCAGATTTCCTGCGAACGTGAGTGAATTCCACCACGGAGCAAATGCTGATGTCTTGTCGACCACAATTAAAACAGAGATCGAAACGCCATCGCGGAGTCGCCGCAATTGAGGCAGCGCTGGTGCTTCCGATCGTTGTCCTACTGACATTTGGGTACATCGAACTTGGCTGGTACGTCAACAGTCTTCAAGTCCTGCACAACGCGGCGCGTCAAGGCGCTCGCGCTGCTGTTCGGATAGAGAACAGCAATGCCGAGGTACAGTCGGCCGTGCTGACTTCACTGCTCAACGCACGCGACGTGGATCCGGAAACCGTCAGCGTACGAATCTCGAAACTCAATTGGGGCGGGGGTGAGGATTATCAGGTTATGAACCTGAGCGCAAACGAGCAGGGACATCCAATTTGTGTTGAGGTTACGATCGAATACGGGCAAATGCGTCCACCTTGCGATTTCCTCGGCTTGGGAGTCAACACTATTTCCAGTTCCGTTGTAATGCAACGTGCAAACTAATGAGCAGTTCCGACCACGAAGAGAGGTGTATCATGAAAACAAGTCGAGAATCCAGGCGACACGGGAAAGTTGTCGTGTTAATCGCAGTGCTAATGCCGGTATTGGCGGGAATGGGAGCGTTCGCCATCGATACAGGACACATCGTGCTTTCGCGCGCTCGACTGCAGGCTGTCGCCGAAGCGGCGGCTTTGGCTGCCGTCGAGGAGCTTCCAAATGGACAAACCGCTGTTACGAAAGCGCAGAACCTCGCACTGCTCAATTTCGACAACGTCTACCAGAACATTGTCGCCACCAATGACATAGAGTTTGGCGTCTGGGGCGATGGCTCATTCACGGTCACCAACGTGAGTACCGCCAATGCCGTGCGTGTGACGGCACAGCTGAGCGCAGCCAACGGTAACAGACTTGCGCTCTTCTTTGGTCCCGTTCTGGGAATGTCGTCTAGCGATGTTGTTGCGAGCGCGGTCGCCATGAGGCCCTCTGGCGGCATCGGAACTCGCTTCCTGATTGATGAAGACATGTTCGACAAGGATACTCCTGCGATTGAAGACCTGGCAAACGCTCTCAGCCGTGATGCTGAAGAGCTCGTGACTGCACGCGGATTCAACGCGGGCAGGGACTATGGCGACTCGGACTGGACCTGGTGTGACAACTTCGTCGACATCCCGGCCGGGTCAACGTTGATACTGCCGACTGGGCAAGGAACAAGCTACGACAACAATGATGCTGGTCTGTTCGAGATTGGTCTCACCGGTTTTCCATTCAGTAGCGAGCAATCGTTCGAGGACTTTCTCTTCTACAGCGAAACTGGCAATGACTCGAGCAAATGGGGCACGGATTTATCGTACATTCTTGACGACCTCGATCCCCTCGACGGAGTCGAACCGATCACCGATGACAGCCTCTATGACTCATTTTGCGATGCTGATTTCATTCATGTCAGCCCGGTTTTCCCGAGCGATATCAGCACCTTGAACAAGTCTGGCGGGAACTCAAGAGTCAACGCGAAAGGCCTGCGCCGCGGACTCCTGGCGTACAAGATTATCGCCGTCGACAACAATCCAAGTGGGAGCGATTTGCCTGAGTTGGAAATTGAAATTGTCGATCCTTCGACCATTACCG
>JASLRF010000531.1 GCA_030744095.1 Pirellulaceae bacterium
TGAACTGCTTTGCAGTTTCGCGCGAGATAGGCGGCAGATCCTGCTATTGACGCGGCACGAACATGTGGCCAGCGTCTTCCGGTTCAAGAATGTGCCGGGCCGAACACTCGTTGCGACCCCTGACCGGCAAACGGCGACTCGTGCGCGTCATGATCAGCAGACGACTCATGATGTGAACCGTTTGTTAGTCGTTGCCGGCGACGCGGCATTTATCGACATCGATGAGGCTTGTGCGCCCGACGACGAACGCGAAGTGGATGCGAACTTCCATCTGTTCGATGATAGTCCAATTGAACAATCACCCTCATTGAATTCTGACAATGCCGTGCGCCTCCGCCGGCTTGGAATTACAACGGTGGGTGAATTACTTGAGGTTTCAGGAGACGATATTGCCTCCGAATTGAGTTACGCCGGAGTCTCCAGCAGCATAGTTGCAGATTGGAAATCGCAGGCTCTGATGATGTGCCGCTTTGCCCGTTTGCGCGAATACGACGCACGAATCCTGGTTGCCTGTGGGATTACGGACCCAAATCAACTGCGTCAGATTCCGCCAATAGAAGTCCGCTCGATGATTGAACGTTTCGCAGATAGCAGCGAAGGTCGCGCGATGTTGTTGTCAGGCACCGAATTCGAATTGAGTCGTGTCGCTGACTGGGTGCGATTTGGAGAATCCTCAGATAAGCAACGTCATCAACAAACCGACAACCGTGCGAGTCAGCGAGAGGAAGAACGAGCCAACGTTATGCAGATGAAATCTACATCGGAATCGAACGACCTGCAGTTCTATCTGGAGAGTACCTCTGCCGTGGTCGACGCACCGTCGATCGGCGCACGATCCGCGGAACGGCTGGAAGCCGTCGGCGTTGTCACGGTGTCTGATCTACTGGCTGCCGACCCAAATGAGTTGGCTGGTCGTCTGAAGAATCGACGTATGAGCGCTAAAACGATCGTCAGTTGGCAACAACAAACTGCCTTGGTCTGTCGCGTGCCAAAGCTGCGTGGACACGACGCGCAGATCCTGGTGGCGGTTGGAACGACCGACGTCGAGGAATTGGCATCGATGGAACCGCAAGAACTTTGGACGCAGGTAGGGCCCTTCGTCGACTCGTCAGCCGGAAAACGGATCATCCGCAGTAGTAAGGTTCCCGACTTCGAAGAGGTCTTTCACTGGATCGAATGGGCCAAACAGGCACGTACGCTGAACGCTGCCTGAGGAGGTATTCGGCTCACTTTTTTTCATGTGACTGCTTGCGTTGGCTGGCCCTCTTGCGACACAATCAGGATCTTGGCAGTCAAATGACTGACCGATCATCCTGCTCACCACGTTGTCGCGAGGTCCCAACCATGAACCGTCCCAAGTCACTCGTTCAGATCGACCGCCGTCAGTTTGTAGCCGGCTCCGTTGCCGCGATCGCGGCCCCATTGGTGATTTCCTCGCGCGCGTTTGGTGCCAATGACCGCTTGAACATTGCCGGCGTCGGAGTCGGCGGCAAGGGGCGAGGCGATATTGCGAGTACTTCGGTCGGACAAAACGTGGTAGCGATTTGCGATGTCGATGCGCGTACACTCGACTCATCCGCCAAGAAGTATCCCAATGCGAAGACATACAACGATTGGCGCCGTCTGTTGGAACAAAAAGACATCGATGCCGTGACCGTGTCCACACCGGATCACATGCATGCGCCGATCGCAGTTTCGGCCATGCAGTTAGGTAAACATGTTTATGTGCAAAAGCCGCTGGCCCACACGGTCTACGAAGCACGGCAGATGCGATTACTGGCCCAGCGGCATAACGTGATTACGCAAATGGGCAACCAGGGGCACAGCGGCAGCGGTTATCGCACGCTTGTTGAATTGATTCGCAGCGGTGTCATCGGCAAAGTGAACGCCGCTCACGCGTGGTCGAATCGTCCGATTTGGCCCCAGGGAATCCCGCGCCCCAGTGGTTCCGATCCGGTTCCAGAATACCTCAGTTGGAACAACTGGCTGGGAGTCGCGCCAACACGACCGTACGTTGGTCCTGGGAAGGATAGTAAACGAGGGCGCGGTGCCTACCATACGTTCAACTGGCGCGGGTGGCTCGACTTTGGCGTCGGAGCGCTCGGCGATATGGGCTGCCATATTATTGACCCCGTGGTCTGGAGTTGTGATCTGTCAAGCCCCACGCGGGTTTGGTCCGACGGTCCGGCACCCAACGGCGAAACGTTTCCCAAGTGGGGAGTCATTCACTATCAATTCCCCGGTACGAAGTACACGTCGGGCGATGCCTTTCGTATGACTTGGTACGACGGTGGCAAGAAACCCGATAATGATCTTGCGCAGTTACCAGCTGGTGAATTATTGCCTGACAACGGGTCGCTGTTTATCGGCGAGAAGGGTGTGCTTCTGTGCCCTCACGGCGGCAAGCCACGTTTGCTTCCCGCGGACAAATTCGTTGAGAAAGAGGTCGAAGTCGTCGCAAGTGACGACCACTATCTGCAATGGACCAAGGCGTGCAAGGGCGAGGGGCGAGCGACATCGCACTTCGATTACTCGGGACCGCTTACAGAAACTGTCTTACTGGGCACGATTGCAATCCGTTTCCCGGAACAGAAGCTCGACTGGGACGCGGACGCCATGTCGGTCACCAACCTGGCTGACGCTAATCGATACGTGACCAAGAATTACCGAACGGGTTGGGAAGTCAAAGCACTGGAGAGACCCTCGGTCTAATCGCGGCATTGTCATCTGCCTGCTCTAAACGGGTTGAGGATTCGATGACCGAAGCCGACTTGCAGCCCAACCGTTGGTATTGGATTCGCCGCGCTGATGGAAGCTTGGCACCGTACCGTTTTCATCAACTGCGACCGGCAAAGATCGGTGGTCAACGGACTGCCGAGTTCTTTGTCGGTAGTATGCTCCAGCATTGGCCGCTTAGTTGTGTCGTCGGTGAGGCTCATTTGCCCGTCAAGGGAAAATCGCCATAAAACAGCATTATAAACGGTCACGATGATCTAGAGGTGCGATGATCAAACTGCGATTGGGCTGGTCCAGTGACCGAAGCCGCAGGCAGTATACTCTTCTATCCTGCTCTTATGATTATGATTAGGGGAACGCCCACGGTGCTGACACACCATGCGACAGTTATCGTTTGGCCAAGACTGAAACGTCCTCAAACCGAAAGAGACATTGTGAACTGGAATCATGCCAAGCGACCGACGGGAATTGTGGCAGGCGTGTTGATTGTGATTGGTATGGCGATGCCCAGCATTGCCGCAGAGACATTCAGGCAATCGCCAACGGTCGCACCGTCCCGTCTTCGCGACGCACCGGAGGACGAGCCCGCGCCCTCGCCAAAATTATCCGCGGCCAAAGAACTCCTCAAGCATGGACCAAAGCCGACCTGGATCTGGGGGCCGAATCATAACCGTGATTATGCGATGCGGAAACGATTCGACGGTGGCGCGACCACGGCTTGGTTGCAAGCGACCTGTGACAATTCCATGAGGTTGCTCATCAACGGCCATCAAGTTGCGCAGAGCGATTCTTGGGAAAACCCGGTTCGTGTGGAGGTGAGCAAGCACCTGCGCGAGGGTACCAATGAAATCGTTGCCAGTGTTGGCAATGCCGGAAGCGTTGCTGGATTTGCGTTCAAATTGGCATTGTCCAACGGCGAGGAGGTACGGTATGTGATAAGTGACGAGTCGTGGGAATCTGTCGAAAAACTCGGACCGTGGGTGCCCGTCCGCACGATGGGCAAGATGGGGATTGGCCCGTGGAAAGATGTGTTTTCCAAACCCGCAGGACTCGCCGAACCGGATCGCGGCATCTTTCACCTGTTGCCTGGCTTTCAGGTCGAACTGCTTTACACCGTCCCCAAGAACCAGCAGGGGTCTTGGGTCAGCATCGCCTTTGACGATCGCGGTCGCTTGATTGCTAGCGACCAAGGAGGCCATGGACTCTATCGGATCACGCCGCCGTCGATTGACGGGAAAGGCGAAACGAAAGTTGAAAGGCTGAGCGCAAAAATCACATCAGCGCAAGGGCTCTTGTACGCCTTCGACAGTCTTTATGTGTCCGTCAATGGAGGGCCTGGCAGCGGACTTTATCGTCTCCGCGATACCAGCGGCGACGACCAGTTTGATGAAGTTCTGAAGCTGAAAGCGCTCGCTGGAGGCGGTGAACACGGGCCGCACGCGTTGCGTTTATCACCCGATGGCAAGTCGATCTACTTGATCGCCGGTAACCACACCAATCCACCGGCTGAGTTTTCCGCGAGCCGCCTGCCTTCTAACTGGAGCGAAGATCATCTGCTGCCGCGGCAATGGGACGCCCGTGGTCACGCCCGCGGAAAACTGGCACCGGGTGGATGGATCGCGAAGACCGACCCGGATGGAAAATCGTGGGAGATGTTCAGTACCGGCTATCGCAACCCGTACGACATGGACTTCAATGCCGATGGCGACCTGTTTGCGTACGACGCAGATATGGAATGGGACATGGGGATGCCCTGGTATCGACCTACGCGTGTTGTGCACGCGACAAGCGGTAGCGAATTTGGCTGGCGCAGCGGTACTGGAAAATGGCCGACATACTATGTCGATAGTTTGCCGCAACTAGTCAATGTCGGACCAGGCTCGCCAGTCGGCGCGGCGTTTGGCTACGGAACTCTTTTTCCCGAAAAATATCAGCACGCCTTCTACATTTGCGACTGGACTTTCGGCACGATGTACGCTGTGCATAGCCAGGCCAGCGGTGCGGGGTATACGGCAACCAAGGAAGAGTTCATTTCGCGGACACCGTTGCCTCTGACGGACGTTGCCGTTGGGCCCGATGGAGCGATGTATTTTACGACTGGTGGTCGAGGCGCTCAGTCGGAACTCTATCGCGTGACCTATCGAGGCAAGGCGTCCACCAAGGCGATCGATGCGCACGACACCGAGTTCGCGGCGTTGCGCGCGTTGCGAAAGGAAATTGAGACCTACCACACGACTGCGAAAGACCCGCAAAGTGCGGTGGCATTTCTGTGGCCGCACCTTGGGCATCACGATCGGCACATTCGTTACGCGGCGCGCGTGGCGATAGAACACCAGCCTGTGGAAGCCTGGAGCAAAAAGGCCGTTAACAGTTCGGATCCTGTCGGCACAATTCAAGCTGTTGTGGCACTTGCACGCCAGGGCGACCCGACACTTCAACCAAAGGTCCTGGCGGCACTCGACCGGATCGATATCGCCAACCTCAGTGAATCCCAACAGCTCGACCTACTTCGCGCCTGGTCACTCGTGTTTATTCGGATGAGTAAGCCGGGTCAGCAGACCGCGACGCGACTAGTTAAGAAGTTAGACGGTTTGTTTCCCGCAGAATCCGATCGGCTCAATCGTGAACTGTGCGCCATGCTGGTCTACCTGAACTCTCCGACTGTGGTGACGAAGACTCTCGAGTTGCTCGGCAAGGAAACAACGCAAGAAACGTTGGCGACTGACGCGCTGTTGGCTCGCAATCGCGGGTATGGTGGCACGATCGCGCAGATGTTAGCGAATCAGCCCGATCTGCAAAAGCTGCACTACGCATTTACGCTGCGCAACGTTCGGTATGGCTGGACTTTTGAGCAGCGTCGCCAATACCTCGTCTGGTTGGCCGAAGCGCGTGACCGCAGCGGTGGCGCCAGCTATCAAGGCTTTATTGACAACATGCGAAAGGACGCTTTGGAGAATGCTTCCGAGGCCGAACGAAAGTTGCTCGCCTCAGAAATCATGATCACGCCAGTCAATACTGCCGAGCTGCCCAAGGCAACTGGGCCCGGTCGCGCCTGGACGCTTGCTGATCTTGTTGGTGCGAGCCAGCAGGGACTTAAAGCTCGCGACTTCGAGAACGGTCGCAAGATGTTTGCTGCTGCTCGCTGTATCGTCTGCCATCGCTTTGAAGGTCGTGGCGGCGCGACGGGCCCCGATCTGACGAATGTTGCCGGCCGTTTCACCCCAGGCGACCTCAGCGAATCGATCGTGAATCCCAGCAAAGTCGTCTCCGATCAATATCGCGCCTCGGTTGTCGTTACGACGTCAGGTAAAGTCTACACCGGTCGATTGAGTGGCGATCAAGAGGACAAGCTGACAATTCTGATTGATCCCGAAGACGCTAGTAAAGTAGTCACATTCCAAAAATCTGAAGTCGAATCCGTAAAACCCTCGGCCGTCTCACTGATGCCGGACGATCTCCTAAAAGAACTCAATCGCGACGAGGTCTTGGACCTGTTTGCGTACATGCTCTCCCGTGGCAATCCGAATGACGCGTTATTCGCCGAGAGGCAGTGATCCGACGTGATTATCACCGGTAAATGATTACCAAAAGATCGTTGTGTGGCAGATGTCGGCCACTGAAAAGGCTGCAACCAGCTGAGGGCTGGCACATCAAGTGTCGTCCGCCGACTGCACTGGTACCAAGCTGCTGTACGCCAGGACATAGTGCCGCAGTCGTGGTGAAGTAAAGAACTGCACCGTTGCGGTGCGCTTCTTCTCTTTGCCGCTGAGCTTGACAATTCTTCCCAAACCGCGCTCTGGGTCGTTGACGATCATTCCCTCGACAAAATCCTCGGGAGAAACGGTCCCTCGTTCATCTGTTTCACCATCGCCATCGAGAGCATTGTCCCACAGTTGAGCGGCGGTCATTACTGATGCGGCAACGGGGCGCGTCATTTGCTGCTGTTCGATATCATGCTGAATCGCTTCGTCCATCAGTGGATCGTCGAAACCCAGTTCCTCCGGATCGTCATCCACGATATCCTGGACGTAGGCATCGTCGTCATCGGTGTGATTGTTCCAGGTTTCATCGATATGCGGCGATGACTTCGGCTCGAACACTTCCATTTCTTCGCGCGGCAATTCCATCAGAAATGGGCTAGGGATGGCCATTTCTTGATTACCTCGCATGAACCGATACGCCACATTGCTAATCTGAAGTTCTTCTTCCGCTCGCGTGATCCCCACAAACAGCAATCGTCGCTCCTCTTCCAACTGATCGGGGTCTTCCTTGCTGCGCTCATGCGGCAACATGCCTTGTTCGACGGCGACAATGAACACACAGGGGAATTCCAAGCCCTTGGCGGCGTGGAGTGTCATCAGCGATACCTTGTCGGATTCCACTTCCCACTCATCCGTGTCGCTGACTAAGGCTGCCTGTTCGAGAAACGCTTCCAGAGGTGCGTCGTCCGGACTCTGCGCGTCAAATTCCGAAGCATCAGTAAGCAACTCCTCGACGTTGGCCAGTCGTTCTGCGTCTTCTTCCAATTCCGATTCTTCGAGCCAGTTGCGGTAGCCCGATTCCGCGAGCAGCTGCTCCATCAGCTCATGCAACGGTGCCGTGGCCAGTGGGCTCAGTGCGTCAAACATCTCGACAAACCCGTGGAGTGCCACAACCGCCGGCTTGCGCAACGTTTTGATCGTCTTCGCTTCGCGCGCCGCGTCCAACAGGGAAATTCCATAACGTTGGGCGTGCTCATCGAGCCGTTTGATCGTAGCTTTGCCAATCCGTCTCGGAGGAACGTTGATAATGCGGAGCAACGACATGTCGCTCTTGGGGTTGTTGATCAAGTGCAGATATGCCAGCACGTCTTTGATTTCTTTTCGCTGATAGAACTCCAGTCCCTTGATGATCTGATACGGAACGCCGGCACTGCGAAACGCATTTTCCAACGCGCGTGATAGTGAATTAACTCGGTAAAATAACGCGAAGTCACGCGGACGCCGGCGATCGTGAGCAATGTCGTCCGCAATTTGGGCGACGATATGTTCGGCTTCATCGCGACTACTCGGATAGCGGACCAATCGCACGGGGTTACCGGCCGGATTGTCGGTCAGCAATTGCTTGGGCTTGCGCTGCGTGTTGTACGCGATCAATCGATCGGCGACTCGCAAGATATTAGGCGTACTACGGTAGTTTTGCTCCAGCCGTACGACGCGGACCTGTGGGAAGTCGTGTTCAAAGTCCAGGATGTTACGTAGGTTCGCCCCTCGCCAGCCGTAGATGGACTGATCAGGATCGCCAGTCACTGCCAGATTAGGATGGTCGCGGGACAACGCCCGGACAATTGCGTACTGCGAAAAGTTGGTGTCCTGATATTCGTCCACAATGATGTAGCGATACCGGTCATCCATTGCTTTCCGCAATTCAGGGTTTTCGCGGAGCATGGTTGCCAGATGCAACAGGAGGTCGTCAAAATCGACAGCGTTGGCTTGCAACATCCGCTTCTGATACGCGGGATAGGCGACCTCGACGACGCCAC
>JASLRF010000532.1 GCA_030744095.1 Pirellulaceae bacterium
CGGACTTTGTTGACTTGAACCAGCGGCAGGCGGCAGCCGGTTTGGCCACTTTCGCCAATACACGAAATACTGCCGCTGGAGCGCTGCGGATGTTGGATCCTCGCATCGCCAGTGAACGGGGCTTGCGCATGTTTTGCCACGGAGTTGGCTACTGTGAAGGCCTCACATCGACGACACACATGGAATTCCTTGACGAATTGCGTGCCTACGGGTTGCCTGCGACTCCGATGGTCGAGTCGTTTTCCACATTTGCGGCGGCGGTCAAACATTGCGAACAGTTGATCCAAGGGCTCCACGACTTGGACTTTGAAGTCGATGGTCTGGTGATCAAGGTGAACCGCTTCGATCAGCGTGAGGTACTCGGTTCGACGTCCAAAAGTCCGCGTTGGCTGATCGCGTACAAGTACGCGAAATACGAGGCAGTCACCACACTCAATGCAATCCACGTCCAAATTGGCAAGACCGGGGCGATTACTCCAGTGGCAGAATTGGAACCGATCAAGATCGCCGACACGATGGTCAGCCGCGCGAGTTTACACAACGCCGAAGAGATCCAGCGCAAAGATGTACGTGAAGGCGATCGAGTCGTCGTCGAAAAGGCCGGCAAGATCATCCCACATGTTGTGCGCGTTGAGAAACACGAACGAATAGGCGACCCACCTCGGTTTGACTTTCCGACCGTGTGCCCCAGTTGCGAAACAGTGCTGATTAAAGACGAAGACGGCGTGTATATTCGCTGCCCTAATCTGGCCTGTCCCGCTCAAGTCAAGGAGCGGATCCGCTATTTTGCCAGCCGCAATGCGATGGATATCGAAGGTCTGGGTGACAAGCTCGTCGATCAACTGGTCAGTAGCGGGTTAGTGAACAACTTTGGCGACCTTTATCGACTTGGCAAGAAACGGGACCAGCTACTGGCACTCGAACGATTGGGCCAAAAGTCGGTCGACAAACTGTTGGCGGGAATTGAAGCGAGCCGTGGACGTGGGCTGGCACGGCTGATGAATGCCCTTTCAATTCGCCATGTGGGCAACAGTGTTTCGGGAGTTCTGGCCAACCACTTTGGCACGATGGAGCGTCTGCAGGAAGCGACGATCGAACAGCTCAGTGAGATCCACGAAATCGGCGACATCATCGCCGCCAGTGTGCACGAATTCCTGCACGAGGAATATGGTCGCCAGACCATCGAGGATCTGTGGGCTTGTGGGATGCGCATGGACGCAGAGATGAAGCAGGCCAGCAGCGATGTCCTGGCCGGAAAGACGGTGGCTGTCACGGGGACACTGACCAGATTCACCCGTGACGGAATCAAGGCAGTAATCCAACAGCATGGCGGCAAGGCGGCGTCCAGCGTCTCAAAGAATACGGATTTTGTCGTGGCGGGTGAGAAAGCCGGCAGCAAGCTGGCGAAGGCCGAACAGCTTGGTATTCTGGTCCTGGACGAAGCCGAGTTCGAAGCGTTGATTCGCGGCAAGTGACGGCCATGCCAATTTTGCCGTTCAAAGCGTCAACTTGCGGATCCGCGACAACCTGCGCACAATGGAGGATTCCACAAACCTCCCGCATCTCGACTACTGCCCCAGGTTCAAACTCATGCCCGACAAAGCCCCTTGGATTACCTACCGACCAGGACTGAAGGTCCTGGATTGCACGATTCGTGACGGCGGTTTGATCAACAATCACCAATTCGACGATGAACTGGTGCGTGCGGTCTACGAGGCGTCGATCGCGGCGGGCGTCGACTATATGGAAGTCGGGTACAAAAACTCACCTCGTCTTTTTCCGCCAGGCGAATTTGGACCGTGGCGGCATTGCGACGAGGCCGATCTGAATCGCGTTTTTCCCGATCACGACGCCGACGCGGTTGAGCTGAAACTTGTCGCGATGGCGGATGCTGAAAAGAGCGACTGGAAGAAACAAGTTGTGCCACGAGAGCAGAGCGTTTTGGACATGATCCGGGTGGCATTCTACGCGCATCAGGTCTCCGAAGCGGTCGAGATGATCAATCACTTTCATGAGTTGGGCTACGAAACGACCGCCAACCTCATGGCGGTTTCCAACATCACCGAAACAGAAATCGATGCGGTACTGGAAGCCATACGCACCACGTCGGTCTGCGCTATGGTAATCGTTGATAGCTTCGGACATCTCTATCGCGAACAAGTGGACATGCTTTACAACAAATACGCGGCAGCCATGGAAGGTACCGGCAAAGAGATCGGTATTCACGCTCACAACAATATGCAGTTGGCCTTTGCCAACACAATCGAGGCAATCATCTTAGGTGCCAATCGCGTCGACGCCACCATGGCTGGACTCGGCCGTGGTGCAGGCAACTGTCCCATGGAGCTGTTGTTGGGTTTTCTGCGAAACCCAAAATTCAAGTTGCGACCGATTGTCAAGCTGCTGCAAGAGTACATTGATCCGCTACGTGAAACGGTGGAGTGGGGTCCGCTGGTTCCCTACAACATTACCGGACAATTGAATCTACATCCTCGGGCCGCCATGCAATTTCGCGCCGGCGACGATCCTGACAACTATCTCAAGTTCTACGACGAAATCGTGGCTGACATCTGAGAAGAAGAAACACCCGCGACCGTGCCGGCGGCGTGTCTGGTGCGACAGCCAGGAGTTCTCGGGCGGCACACAAAACGACTTGTGGTTGAGCGTGGAGCTCGATACCATACCCGCGGATCAAGGACTGGTTCTTCGCCGTGTGCCTATCGCGTCACTCAAAAGTGAGAATTGATGAGACGCATATTTGATGCAGAGCCGTGTCCTTTCCGATTCAGCGGCTTCTGACTCGTGGTCGCGAACCAAGTTCAATAGGGCTTCCCGTGCCACAGCAGGTTGTGATTCACGAAGCTTCATGGCTTGCACATATTTCTCTTCCACCGGCAGGAGTGTTGTCTGGCGTCCTTGGACGCGCAGACGCGTCGCGTGCCACTCGGAAAGGATATCCAACTGGTAGCCAACGACTTCTCGGGCGCGATCATCGTCGGGGAACTTCTCCAAAAATTTCTCAATCCGCTTCATCTGTTTTCTGGCATCGTCCGACTGCCCAGTCGCTTGGCTCTTGACGATCTCCGAATAGATGCGGTCGGCCGAAGGTCGCATCAAGACCCACGAGATTGTGACAATGGCGACCAAAACGATGGTCATCGTGACAACCTTGATCGCTTCGCGCCATTTGGCCGGACGGTCGATGATCTCTTGCCGCCTGCGATGTTCCTCCGCTTCGATCGTCGTGAATCGATTGACAGGCGGCGGCGTTTCGACAATCGTCTTCCGAGACTTGCTGACGCCATCGCTGGAGACCCCTTCGCTGAAATGATCACCTCTCGATCGGCCGTCTTCGGAGACTTCGTCGCCTGTTGCTCTTGTGGCGTCGTTCCATGACTCCGCACCAGATTCGCGATGGACATCCTCTCGAAGCTCGAAATCGTCCACCGCCGTGGGCAGCAATTCGGTATTCGGCATCTGGCTCGAGTTGGAAATCCGGGTCACTTCTTCATCCGTGGGCGCCGGAGCGACAGATGGTTTCGCGAAGTCGCCTTCCGCGCTTGCTGCATCGCTGGTGTTGCGGTTCGCCAATCCATGTTTCATCGCCCGCAATCGATTTGCTAAAACCAATGCCGTAGCGACGCGCTCGTCAGGTTTCTTGCTGAGCAGTTGGCCGATGATTTGTTCAAGTTCCGTTGGAACTTCTGGGGCGAAACGGCGGACCGACGGTGCCTCTTCAAAACGCAGCTTATGGACAACTTGCGGCAGTGAGGCGCCTCCAAATGGCGGCCGCCGCGCAAGCAGAGTAAACATGACCGCGCCAAGGCTGTACAAGTCTGATCGATGCGTGACCCCAAGCCCTTCCGCTTGTTCAGGCGACATGAAATCGGCCGTACCCACGACACTTCCCGCGGCTGTCATGTGGCTTCCGCCGAACAGCTTGGCGATGCCGAAATCGGTCAGCTTGATCTGATTATCTGGTGCCCGAAGCAAGTTTGCTGGCTTGAGGTCGCGATGAATGACTCCGTGGTCGTGAGCATGCTTGAGTGCCTGGCAGATCTGAATCGCAATCTCGGCCGTTTCATTCCAGTCGTAGTGATGTCCAGCCTGCAGCTCTTCCTGCAAACTGCGCCCTTCGACCAACTCCATCACATAGAAGAGCTGACCGTCTTGTTCGCCGTCGCCTCGTAAGCGAACGATATTCTGGTGGCGCAGCTGCTTGAGCGTCTCAATCTCCGTCAGGAAACGACTCCGGAATCCCGGATCATCGGCGAACGCAACCGCCAGAACATTGATGGCGGCTTTCTCCCCGGTCTCCTCGTCGACGCCCGAGTAGACCGACCCCATGCCGCCTCGACCAATTTGCTTGTCGATGCGATACGGTCCAAGTTGGTCAATCATGGGGGAGTTCTTGGGTTTTGACATGGCCGATCGTCCCGCTATTTACAATTTCAGCAAGGCGTTTGCGTATTGTAACACCAGGGCTGCGTCAGTACTTAGGTTTGCGGGTACCACGCGTACGAGCAACGCCGTTGAGAATTATTGTAACCGGATTCACGAGAATTCGGGCCGTGCACTCGCAGAGTCTCACGACGTCGGCGACGGCTACTCTTCCTGAAAATCCTCCAGGAGATTGTAATCGTCATCGATCACGTCCCCCAGATTGGCATAGTCAGGGTTCCCTGCCGCAGACTCTTCGTACCAGGCGCGAGCTTTGGCGAGTGTGCGGTCATCGGAATCCCTGCTGGCCACGACAAAAGCAGCTAGGACGGCTTTGGTCACGGGATCGTCGGGTGAGAGCTTCGTCTGCACGAGCGCGACGGCCAAGCCGAGCGGTGGGTTATCCAGAGGATAGGTCTTCTTCAACCCGACGACTTGGACGGCAAGTGACGCTGGATTAATGCGTTCGACCGTTATCTCGGTACTACTGCCAACTTTAATCACGTCGCCCGGATTCAAAGCGGCGATGGCCTCCTTCATCGCCTCGTCGAACGCCCGGATGTGTTCGGCGAGCCGCTGCAACCGCCACAGTTTTTGTTTGTGATCGGCCCGCTTCGCAAACGGCTCGGCAGCCGTCAGCTGTGTTTCCGCGCCGCCCAGGTCGCGCGCCATAATTGCCTTCCTTGCCTCAGACAACGCAGTGGCCAACTGCATCACTTCTTGACGCGTTGGCTTGTTTGCCGGATCAGTTGTCGTGGGGGAATCCGGCATCTCGGTTGGCGTAACAACATCCACAACTAGATCGTAGTCGTCCTCCAAGAAATCCGCCAAATCCGCGACGGCCGGCAAACCTGCGGCAGCTTCGAGAAACCAATCTCGCGCCTTGGTCTTGTCGTCTGCGGTGGCAGCGGGGCTGGTTACGACATAACAAGCCTTCTGAGCGATCGTCCGTGCGTCCGTCGGCGAAACCGCTTGATGCGCGAGCACGACGGCCAGCCCCAATGGCAAGTTAGACAACTCATATCGCTTGTTCATGCCACCGA
Source organism: Pirellulaceae bacterium (assembly GCA_030744095.1). The sequence continues at coordinate 5,484 of JASLRF010000532.1, forward strand.
TACGCAGCACAACGTGGTCGGCCGAAGCCTCGACAATTCCAACACTGTTGCCCTTGACCTGCAATGCTTCGCCCGCCTGCAACTTGCTGGTGCCGGCAGTAATCGCATCGTGATAATCGGCAGCATACTCGGTCGCCTGGCGAAGTCGATCGAACTTCGATTGATGCGCCTCCAACATGATCAACGGCTCGGCACTGTCCAAAATCGTCTTCGCAGCCGCGAAGTCATGCTTGGCGAGCGCCGCACGCGCCGACTTCAGTTTCGTGCTGAGCTGAACCAACTCCGCAGGACTCGGTTGCGGCGGCATCGGCGTTGGTGTCGGCTCAGGAGGCGTTGGTTCAGGCGGTGTTGGCTCAGGAGGCGTTGGTTCAGGCGATGTTGGTTCAGGCGCCGGGGAATCCTCCATCGCAGGTGGATCCGGTTCAGGACTCGGTGCAGGGACACTTGCAGGCGGCGGTCCCGTTGTGCCAGACGCATCTGGATCGACGTTCTCACCCGATCTACCTGACGGCAAACCGCTGGGCTCGCCACTTGCAGATGTCGTCGCTGCTTGACTGACGAAAGGACGGTACGCTGGATGTGTCTGCGTAGCGATGTCCGATTCGCCGGGATCTCCCATGAACCAATAAAGAGCACCCATAAATAACAGCAGCAGGCCCACGGCGACGCCGACCAGAATGGGCGTCATGATCCCGGTCTGTGACCGCGATTTTGCCATTGCGGTTGCCGATCGTTTAGCGCCCAACCTGGGAGGTTGGTCCGGCGAGACGTCCGCGGCAATCGCGGCAGTCGCTTGCACAGCGTTAGTCATGGCGGACGGCGATTCAACGTGGGCCGGCGCTTGAGATTCCGATACGGGTTGCGCCATCGCCGGTTGGGCCATGCCGACGGGTTGTGCCATTGGAACGGAAGCAGATTGGACTATCGGACTTGCGGCCGGAGCCATCGGATTCTGGTGCGGGGCAAGATTGGCAAAGCCCGGCATCGGCACGTTCTGCACGGGATCAGCTGGGATCTGCGACTGGGGGGCGGATGCGGTTTCCAACGGTGCCATTGGATCGGCGGCTGGAACAGCTTGGCCCATCATCGCTTGCGATTGAAGTCCTGGATTGCTCGTCGGTAGATTAGCGAAGCCCGGGATAGGGCTAGCCGGCACCCCGGATTGAGGAGTTGGTACTCCCACCGGAGCCATCGGATCCGCGTGGGGCGGAACGAAGCCAGGAACTGGTGTTGCAGCCGGGCCGGAACAAGCGCCCGCCGGATTCGTGTTTTGGTTGGTCGTATTTTGGTTGGTTGGCGATTCGGAGTTCGGCACAGCCGTCGGTGTGTCTGGTTGCGGCGATGGCGAAGCGTTGGCCGACAACCCGGACGCAGTATCCTGGCCCCAACTATCCTGGCCCAAGCTGCGGTCATAATCTGCGCGCAACGAAGCGTTTGCGAGGCAGGTCTTGGCGGCGGTGATCTGGTCCAACAACTGTGCCCAGGCCTGGGAGTGGACACCCGGTCGGTGACTGCGTACGCGTGACAACGCGCGATCTGCGGCGTCTGCGATGACGGTTGCGTCCTGTTCAAACCGCGGAAGCCCGAGCAATTGGTAATGATCAAGAGGACCCGTCGATGCCTTCAGATCCAGCCACTCGCTGTATGGGTCAAATCCTGAACTCACGTGCATTAATCCCCGTCACTCAGGGTGGGAAGACAGCGAGTTGGCGGTTGCCACCATACGCCGCAGAAGATCATTCTATCTTAGGCTCAAACTGTATATACGGCAACCTTTTACGTTCGTCAAAATGGCTAGTTGGTTGAGCTGATTTGCGCGGATTTCCCAGACCTTCTGGAGTTCAAGTTGAACCAGAATCGTTGTTTTTGCGGTACATCGCTTCGATCTGAGTCGTGTAGTTTGTCGCGATGATGTCGCGCCGCAGGCTGAGCTTGGGTGTCATTTCGCCGGACTCGATCGTGAAGCCGTGATCCAGCAACGTGAACACTCGCACTTGTTCGTAACGAGAGACTGTGGCGAGCTGCGTTTGAATCCGCTGATGGTACAAATCGATAACCTGTGGATGGGCTAACGCTTGCGCGGGCGAGACGATCTGCCACTTCTGTTTGACGATAACGTCGCGCAACTGGTCGGGATCCGGTACGATCAGCGCGGTCAGATAGTTGCGATCGTCTCCGATCACGACGGCCTGCAAGATGAGTGGGTCCTCGGTCAGCAGCGACTCTAACTGCACGGGCGAGACATTCTTACCACCGGAGGTCACAATGATCTCTTTCTTGCGTCCGCGAATGAAAAGAAACCCATCCTCGTCGACATCGCCGTAGTCGCCTGTATGGAACCAGCCGTCCTGAATCACTTCGGCGGTCTCTTCGGGCCGATGATAGTAGCCGGACATCAGATGCGGCCCGCGCGTGAGAATCTCGTCGTCGTCAGCAATTCGAACTTCTACGTCTTGAATGGCCTTCCCCGACGCCCCCCGCCGCACGTGCTCGAGGCTCGAAACAGTAATGACCGGCGATGTCTCGGTCAGCCCATAGCCCTGTAAAATCGGTACACCGCGTGCCTGGAAAAAATCAAATACGTGATCGGGCAACGCGGCGCCACCGGAGCAGAAGAACCTGACCTTGCCTCCAAACAGGTTTCTTAACGCGTCCGGTTCATCAGCCCTTCCCATGTCAATCAAAACGCGTCGAACCTTGTCGAAGAAATATGGAACGCCGTTCAACGTCGTGGGATGCAGTGCCTGGCAATCTGCGATCACGGATTCGCGCGACTGTGCCAGTGCCAACTGCGAACCGAGTGCGATCCATGTGTAGAGGTCACAAGTTCGCGCGAACACGTGACTGAGTGGCAGGAAATTGACACGGAGGTCTTCAGTCGTCTGTTCGATCGCGGCCAGGGTCGCCAAAGCGTTGCTCGTCAAGTTGCGCTGCGTCAAGATCACGCCCTTTGGTTCACCAGTGGTTCCGGAAGTGTAGAGCAACGTGGCGATCGACTCCGGCGTGACATGCGTGCGCGCTGCTCGTACAACTGCCTCGGTCGAACCCTGTTGCTCGTCGAGCAGTCGAGTGAACGGCTCGACACCGCCCGTGTCTGGGCTGTGGTCGAAACAGAACAGTCGCAGGTCCGGTGGCAAGTCGTCGCCACCTATGAGGATCTTCTCGACTTGCTCGACTGTCGAGGCCAGCGCGACACGAGCATCGCAATCCCGAATCTGCTCGAGCACCTGAGCGGCCGCCAGCGGGGCGTGAATCGGAACGTGAATCGCCCGAGCCAACTGAATCGCCAGATCGCACACGATCCATTCATATCGATTCTCCGACAGCTGAACGACACGCTCGCCCGGTTCGACAAACTCCGCCAATGACGTGGCGACACGGAATACGTCGCTCGCCAATTCGTTCCACGTGCGGGGCTGAAACTCGCCATCCTTGACGATCCAGATGGCGGTGATGTCGCCACTGGAAGCAACACGGTCATTGAATAGATCCACCAACGTGGTGTCCGTCGACATTGGCGTCCCTTCTGAATCAGTGGGGTGTCGCAAACGTATTCAATCGGCAGTGAACGTGAACCGCACTACGACTTCTGCTTCTTAGTGATTGTATGCACGCTACATATTGTGACGGTACAAACGAAGCAAACAACCGGTTATCCTTCTACAAACGGCTACGCGTTGTGGTCGCGGAAAGAACATGAGCCAAATAGAGGACTTTGATGGCTGCGCAAGTTCGCCATTCCACGGGGATCGACAAGCTCGACGAGAAACTCGGCGGCGGTCTGCTGCCCGGAACGTTGACAGTGATCGTTGGGGCGACAGGTATTGGCAAGACACAACTGGGGATTCAATTCGCCAACGCGGGTCTGGCACAGGAGGGTCACCGGGGCGTGGTGTTTGACATGAGCGCGCGTGGTGATTCTCAAAACCATTCGGAATACGCTCAGAGAATCTTCGACTGGACGATGTCGGAAGTTTCCGGCGACCAGATGATCAAGTTGGATTCATTTTTCGCTGCGGAACGCAATCACGGCGACTATCTACACCTATTTGACTACAGCGGTCGGCGGGTCACCAAACGCGACCTGGATTTCGAACAATGGCAGCAATGGCAAGCTGAATTGAATGCCAAACTGCGCAGCGCGATCGCATTCTTGTATGGGAACTGCGTACATGGCGTGCGACGATTCGTCGTGGATGGCATCGAACCGACGGACCGGCCGCACGAGTCGATTCAATTCAGTTTATTCGAGTACGTCTATCATCAAGTGATTCGGAAGGATCCCGAATGGGTAGCGCGTGACCTGTTCCGTGAAGCTTATCGGCGCAACGCGGCGGACGCCGCAACCCATAACTACGACACGGCGTCCAACAGTTGCCTGCTATTGTATACATCGCACGACGCCATGCTGGACGACATGATCGTGCGACCGCTCGACGAAGGCGACGCCCTGGCCAACGCCAGCACGTTGATCTACTTGGGGAAGATCCGAGAGGGAAATCGGATCGAACGTGGGCTGTATATCGCCAAGCATCGAGGCAGCGCGTGTGACGATCAGATTGCTCGCTATCACATTGATGATGCGGGGATTCAGATCGATCGGTAACGCGGTGGGCGGAGCGCCAAGGTGGCGAGACCGGTCGCTCGTCAGTACAGGTCACTGGATCGAGTGATTTCTTCGGTCGAGATCTTCTTCTCCCAGAATCGCGGTGTTTATTGGAAATAAGACCCGGCCTCGTTACACCTGCAAGCAAACGCCCCCCACAATTCGGGTAGCAACCTGAAAAATCGTTTCAATCCGAACCCCGCCAGGTGCCGATGACAATTGGGTAGACACGCCTTCAGAGGAGTTCAACGTGACGCGCGTTCATGAAACGGCAGTTGTATCGCCCGACGCAAGGCTAGGCGTAAATGTCTCGATTGGGGCGTTTTCGGTGATCGAAGCGGGCACCACCTTGGACGATGATTGCCAGATTGCGTCACATGTCGTGATCAAATCCGGCACGTCGCTCGGCGTCAATTGCGAGGTTGCCGAGGGTGCGGTCCTGGGCGGACGTCCGCAACACTTGCAAGCCGGCAACGAAGTCGGCCGAGTGGACATTGGCGACCACAACGTGATTCGCGAATACGTGACAATCCACCGCGCCCTCGAGCCGGCGAGTGTGACACAAATTGGTCAACACAATCTGCTAATGGCCAATTCACACGTGGGCCATGACTGTGATTTGGGGGACCACATTATCGTGGCCAATAACGTCATGATTGCCGGACACGTCGTGGTCGACGATTGTGTGTATATCGCGGGGGCTGCTGGGATTCACCAGTTCTGTCGGATCGGTCAGTACGCCATGGTTGGCGGCCAAGCGCACGTTTCGCAAGATGTGCCACCCTTTGTCATGCTGGACGGAATCACCACGAAGATCGTCGGGTTGAATCAGGTCGGTTTGCGGCGGAGCGGATTCTCGCCGGCGGACTTGTCTGACCTCAAAGCCGCCTATCGTGTCGTCTACCGCGAGGGCCTGACGTGGAACGAGACGCTCGCAAAACTCAGCAAACAGTTTCCTGACGGGCCAGCCTCCGAGTTTTACGAATTCTTGGTCAGCAGTCAACGCGGCGTTGTGCAAGAACGCCGCACACCGCGCGCCGCGACCGTTCGCTTTCCCACGAACAGAATTCAACGAGCCGTCGATCTAGAAACACGAAAGGCTGGCTGAGAAATCTCAGCCAGCCTTTCGCCAAACTGTCGCATGCCCTAGCAGCGCGTGCGGATAGATCAGTGCCAGGAAGGGGTCGGGAGTCTTTTTCGGGCAATAACTTACGGTCGGCAGACGCGGATGGCCGAAAAACACTCCCGACCCCCTATCATTCGACTGACGTCACCTCATTGAACGGTCTTGCACCTAGCCGTTGTTGATCGCGGCCTGAGCAGCAGCCAATCGCGCGATCGGCACGCGGAAGGGTGAACAACTGACGTAATCCAGCCCAACACGGTGGCAGAAGTCGATCGACGAAGGATCACCCCCGTGTTCG
>JASLRF010000533.1 GCA_030744095.1 Pirellulaceae bacterium
ACGAAGCCGGACCAACTCAAACACGCCCCACCAACCTGAGGCTTGGTTGTTCAGATTCCCGAGGGGCTCTACAACAGAACGCCACCACAAACACCCCATTCACCCACTAATTCCTCCGAAGAGCCGAATTTGTTGAACCGATGTTTGAAGTCATCTGGGCTTTGCTGTTCTTGCTGGCTGTCGTTATCTGTTGGGCGGTCAACATTGCCGGCCTGCCGGGCAACTGGATGGTCGCCGGTTTGGCGGCGCTGTACTCGTATCTCGTCGCTGATGACTTGCGCGCAGACGTCGGCTGGATAGTGGTAGTTGTTCTGTTGATCCTAGCCCTGTTGGGAGAGTTGATCGAGTTTGCCGCGGGTGCCGTCGGGGCAACCAGCGCCGGCGGCAGCAAGCGCGGAGCGGCTTTGTCGCTGCTCGGGTCGTTGATCGGTGGTTTCGTGGGAATCCCCGTGGGTGCCCTCATTCCGATCCCTGTGGTCGGTTTCGTGATTGGCGTTCTATTCTTCGCCAGCCTGGGCGCCTTGGTCGGTGCGGTGATGGGCGAACAATGGAAGGGCCGTGACATGGAAGAGGCCTTGCGAATTGGCAACGCCGCTTTTTGGAGCAGGCTCGCCGGTACCTTGGGAAAGATCGGGGTCGGTGCCGTCATGGTTGCCGTGCTGATTGCGGCATTGATTCTCCGCTAAGCAGCAGTAGATCAATAACGACTGTGTTCCACACTAAGTGTCCAGCGTCGCACGCGCCAACACAACCTGATGAGAGTGAGAATGTCAAGTGTTTTCTCGCGGCGGTCAAAGTTACCGCTGGCCAAAGTCAAGAACTCAGTAGATACCTCGCATGTTCTGAATTAGAATTTTCGGAAGGACGTCGATTGGCGACCCGACTTGGTTGGGGAAAGGAATCTGGTTATTCATGTCGATTCGGCGACTTGCCAAGTTTTGCAGAATGATCGATCCATTCGGATTGTAGCTTGCAGTTATTACTTTTTGGGATGAGTTTTTGGTTTCTCAGCGGCCAGATCGTTGCGCCGACTGAGTTTGCCGGGTAGAATATGAAACAGACGATTCAATGTTCGCTCGACTTATGAGAGCGAGGCAAAAGTGACCAGCTTCATGCACATACGACGCGAGCAGATTCTGCGAGAAGCAGAAGGCTATCTCGACTTGGCGATGGCGTGCGCGGACCAACTGCCGCTTTCGGAATCGGTCCGGAACCGTCTCGCCCAGCGGGCGCTCAGTGCGTTAGCGCAAGTCGACCGTAGTCGGTCGAATAAGTCGCGCTGCAGCTACCTGCAAGGGCAGGCTCTGCGGGTCATGGAGAGGTTCCCGGAGGCGATTGAGTATTTCGAGTCGGCTGCGGAGTTAGACAACGAAAACTTGCATATTTGGCTGGCCCTGGGATGGTGCCACAAGCGCGTCGGCAAACTCGACATGGCAATTCAGTCGCTCGAAGAAGCCCTCGCGTTCGAACCGGGTGAAGCGATCGTCTACTATAATCTGGCTTGCTATTGGAGCTTGGCGAACAACGTCAAGCTGGCGCTTGAATATCTCTCCCGAGCCTTCTCGATCGATCCCGATTATCGCGATCTTATTGGTGACGAACATGATTTCGATCCGATCCGTTCGGATCCGCGCTTTCAAGAGTTGACCAGCGTGATCGTGTAATCGGCCCGTCGTCTTCCGTGAATCGTACCACGCTTCGCAATTATACAGCGGGCTGCTAATTCTTGGCCGCGTAGAGTTCCGCGTATTCCAAGATCCACAGGTCAATCAACTCGATGAACTTCGCGTCATCAGCGTCTTCGATCTTCTCGAAATGGTTGCGACTGAAGACTTCTTTGTTGCGGATCGTCCCTTTGGTCGCCAGGTCGACGACATGGGATTCAGAATAGGGGCGGATCGTCATTTCGAGGCGGCTGTAGTCGTTGTTACGTCGACCAGACGACATCCGAATGTCATCGCGACTGCAACTGGCACCCCATCCTCGCTCGCCAAATACTGTTTGGTAGTCAAATCCCGGAAAATGCGAGGGCAGATTCTTGAGGCAGCTTTCGATATGCTCTGAAAGCTGTAACCGGTATCGCGTGTGCAACCGTTTCAGCTCGTCTTCGGAAAGTTGTTTCTCTTTTGCCAGCCGCGCCTTATCATCGCTGCGCCGTTGACCTCGCTGGATCGCTTTTTGGAGTCGTTCGTTGAAATTCATGGGTTGGCGGTTCCAGACCGAGCATTGAGATCATATCGAGGGGCGCGCGGCAATCTTGCCACTGTCAACAAGTGTACCACGCCGCGCCGCGACCGTTAATCGCCCGCGGATTCGTCACTGACGTCATTCTTCGGCTGACTTGCTGAGAGGAACTGTTGTAAATCCGCAAAGGAGCGCAAAGGTTCCGTTCCCGCCACCATGCCTTCGGTTAGAGGAGTGACAGGGCGGGACGGTGGCTTGCTGGTCTTTCCACGAGACGTGCGTTTCGCGCCACCGCTTTTGACCATTTGCTTGATGTGCGGACGTGGTGGAGGCGCCCCCTTCTTCTTCGCAGCCGGTGTCGTTTCGCTGGTTGCTTGTTGCGCCGCCGGGGGCTGGGCGTTGGGGTCAATGGCAGTCAGCGAAACGCGGCGCCGGTCCTTTTCTATTCCGAGCACCCACACCCGCAAGACATCGCCCACACCGACAACTTCGTGCGGATCTTCCACAAAGCGGTCGACCAATCGGCTGATGTGAACCAAGGCGTTATCAGAAATACCGATATCGACGAATGCACCAAAATCGACGACGTTCAGTACCGTTCCCTGCAATTCCATCCCGGGCTTCAAGTCGACCAACTTCATGATACTGCGACGGAAAACCGGAGAAGGGAGGTCTTCACGTGGATCGCGTCGTGGTTTGGTGAGCGCTGACAAGATGTCCGTCAGCAACATCTCGCCAATTCCAAATTCGACTGCCAAGGCGGAAATGTCCAACCCTGTTAGGGGCTCTGACAGATCCAAGGCACTGCTCGACGGTGCATCAGCCTTCGACGAATCTGCCGTTGCCGGCGCGGGTTGATCGGCTTGGACACCAAGACGTTCCAGGATTCTGCCGGCAATCTCGTAACTTTCGGGATGGATCAAGGTGGCGTCGAGCGGATTGTCGCCGTCATTGATCTTCAGAAAGCCAGCCGCCTGTACGTAGGCAACGTCGCCAAACGTCGGTACGTCCTGAAACTGTTCACGGTTACAAAACGGACCATTCTTGCAACGGTATTCGTACAAACTACGGGCCGATAGTTGGTTTAGTCCCGACACATATCTGAGTAAGGCAGGGCTGGCAGTGTTGACATCCACACTGACATAATTCACGCAGGCAGCCACGACGGCATCGAGCGATTCTTGTAGATTGCGCGCTTTCAGATCGTGCTGATAGAGCCCAACACCAATGTTGGCCGGGCTGATCTTGACGAGTTCCGAGAGCGGGTCGAGGAGTCGCCGACCGATTGAGATCGCGCTGCGCAGTTCCACGTCAAACTGCGGAAGTTCCTCCACGCCCACCATGCTGGTCGAATAGACGCTGGCACCGGCCTCATTGACGATCGTGTAGACGAGATCCAAGTCAGCCAGTTCTGTCGCGATCACATCGGCAACAAGTTGCTCCGCCTGGCGGCACGCATTGCCGTTTCCAATTGCAATGACGGAGATCTGATGCTCACGTATCATATTCACCAGAATCTGTCGCCCCGCAACACGGCGCTGGGCGTCGCCGATAACGTGAATCAGATCGTGATCGAGGACGTTGCCAAATTCGTCAACGGCGGCCAGCTTGCAACCACTACGGTAACCCGCTGCGATCGCCACGATCCGGTGTCCTCGGACTGGTGGTTGCAACAATAGGTTACGCAGATTGCACGCGAACACCTCGATGGCGCGCTCTTCCGCTTTTTCCGTCAGTTCGCGCCGACATTCACGTTCGAGACTGGGCAAAATCAGGCGCTGAAGTGCGTCACTGACGCACCGATGCAAGAATTCCGCTTGAGGATGTTCGGCGGGAAGCAGGCGTTGTTCGACCGCTTCTTGCATCGCAGCCAAGTCGATGTCCATCCGCACGCGGAGGACCTTCGACCGCTCCCCGCGGTTGATTGCCAGAATGCGGTGTGGCGGAATCGCTCGTACAGACTCGCTAAAAGTGAAATAGTCTCGATACGCCTTCTCGAGTTTCTGTCGCTGCTTCTGATTGGCCGCGCCCTTCGTCGAACCGTCCGACTCCACACGACTGCAGACGATCCGACCGTTTTCTCGAATCAGTTTTCGCAAACAGGAGCGCACGTCGGCGCGATCACTATACCATTCGGCGACAATGTGCCCCGCACCGGCGAGGGCATCGTCTGGTGAAGACGGGCCGGCAGCGTCACTGGCATGGGCCACCAGGCGTGCAGAGAGATCCGCTTCTGACAAGGTCCCGCCCAAAATCTCACGCGCCAAAGTCTCAAGACCGCGTTGACGGGCAATGGTTGCCATCGTCTGTTTGCGCGCTTTGAATGGCAGATAGAGATCTTCCAGGTCCTTTGCCGAAGCAGCGGACTGGATCGCAGCGGATAACTCGACGGTCAGCAAGCCGCGCGTTTCAATCGACTTGCAAATCGTCCCTTTGCGGTCTTCAAGGGAACGCAGCTTGTTCGCCAGACGCCGGATTTCGCGGACCTTCGTTTCCCCGATCCCGCCTGTCGCGTCTTTGCGGTAGCGCGCGATGAACGAACTCGTGTTGCCTTCGTCTAGTAGCCGTAGGGTGCTGTCGACTCGATCCACTGGTAGTGCCAGCATTGCTGCCAGTTGCGCAATATCAATATGAGTGGGTGAGAGCATAGCGTTCGATGAATGGACAGACTTACGGTAAACGCATCCACGACTGCGACTTCTAGAGCGCGTGCCGATTCACTGTAGCGGCTATTCGCCGTTTGGACTCATGAAACAAAGCGCTACGGACGTCGGTGCGACACGCACTAGCGTCGAAATCTAGGCGGTATCGGATTTATTGTCAAGGATTATCGATACCGCGCAACACTCCTATTTTTCCAGTGAGCTCGGCGGAATGATGATCGATTTTGCAGCGCCGATGGCCGTGTTTAAGAACACGAACGAGAATTTCGGAATTCTTACCAAAATAAGTCAAACCCATAGAGTCCTTATTGCCGATACACGTCCACGGAAGCGAGATGCGCAGCAGCTGCGTATAGGGGGGTGAATCCATCGGTATTCATCAGTCGTTTCGTTTTTGAAAGAAGGTCGATCGGTATGGCTCAACCAAGACTGCGGATCTTTTGCGAACCTCTGGACAGTGACGCAGCAGTGTCACGATCGCACCAACCTGATCAAGTCACAGTACCGCTTTGTGAGATTTTTCCATTGCTCGCGGACGCCGTGCATAGCAAACGCACCTGGCTCGAAGACTTCAGTGACGACGAGATTTCGATCTCTTCTGATCTGTACGACGTGATCATCAGTTACCAGCATTTCCGCCGACCTTCGGCGTGAATGCCACGCAAAATCGGTTGAACACCAATCGCCCGGCAAGACCGGGCGTTTTTTTCTGCTAGCCCCTCTGCCCATCAATGGTGTTAGCCCGGAAGGGGTCGGGAGTCTTTTTCGGACAACGACTAACGACTGGCGGATATCGATGGCCGAAAGAGACTCCCTACTACCAGCTCACCATTCTGAGTAGGTGCCTCGTCTCCCGATCAATTGATTTCGAAGACGCGCAAACCAAACAGCTGCATCCAGGCGACGACCAGGATAATCGCCAGCAGGTTCAGCCAGACGCCCGCCTTGACCATCGACTGAATTGAGATGTGGCCGCTCCCAAACACAATCGCATTGGGAGGCGTGGCCACCGGTAGCATGAAAGCGCACGAAGCAGCAACTGTCGCGGGCACCAGTAGCAGCATTGGGTCGATCCCAATCCCTTGGGCCACACTATGTAGAATTGGCAGAAACGCCGCTACGGTCGGTGTGTTACTGGTCAACTCGGTCAAGAAGACGATCATCACCGTAACGCCAATGATGATGGCCAGCGGAGGCGCATCATCCAACAGTGCCACGTTACCGCCGATCCACTCCGCCAGACCACTGCGTGTGACGGCTCTGGCCAAGCTGAATCCTCCCCCAAACAGCAAGAGCACACCCCAGGGGATCGTCGCGGCGGTTTTCCAATCTAGGGCACGAATGCCCTTGGAACGGTCAACAGGAATCATGAACAGCAGGACTGCTGCCGCCAGCGCAATTTGACCGTCGTTCACTTTGGCGATCAGTGGAAAGTGTTCAGTCAGCAACGACCATTTGGCGAGCGAGCCACGCGACACCCAGGCGAGTGCCGTCGACGAAAACACAATCAGGACAGTCCATTCGCCGCGTGACATGCTCCCCAGTTTTTCCAATTCGCGCCGGATTAACTGTCGCCCCCCCGGAATATGACAGATACGAATGGGAAAGACGAATCGAGTCAGTACCAGCCAGGTAAGAAACAAGATAACGATGGCCAGCGGAGCGGCGAACGCCATCCAGCGGCCAAATCCAATTTCGATATCATTATCTTGTGCAAAGCCCGCAAGGAACACATTGGTGGGCGTGCCAATCAGTGTTGCAACTCCACCGATGCTGGCCGCATAAGCGATTCCCAACATCATGCAGATGGCGAAGTTTGACGAGTCGGCCTGGTCTTCTCTCTGAAGCTTGTCTCCGATCAACGCAATCAAACTCAGTCCGATCGGTAGCATCATGACGGTTGATGCCGTATTGCTGATCCACATGCTCAGCAGCGCCGTGGCAACCATAAAGCCGGCCACAAGGCGAGTGGGTTGCGTGCCTGCGGCCAGCACAGTCAACAACGCAATCCTTCGATGGAGTTGCCATCGTTCAACCGCCCGGGCGAGCATGAACCCGCCCATGAACAGGAACACATACTTGTTCGCAAAAGGAGCCGCTGCATCATCAAACGGCATGACTCCCAGAAACGGAAATAGAATCAATGGTAACAAAGAAGTGACCGGCAATGGCACTGCCTCGGTCATCCACCAGACGGCCATAAGTGTAGCAACGGCAGCCGTTACTTGGGCCAGAGGATCCATGCCGGCCAGCCACTCGGACGGCAGCAAGAACACCACCAACGCCAATACGATCCCTATGACACAGCCTAACC